>JAZNBT010000135.1:0-16330 GCA_045587165.1 Alphaproteobacteria bacterium
TTGAAAATGAAAATTGTCTTCCTAAGACCGCTTGGCCTCCGACTTCAACGGCTGCCAGAACAATGTGACGGCGTATGTCGTATTGTTTACGACAATCGTCGGACCCCACGACGGTTCGGATTCTTCATCCTCGTCTGTTTCCTGTTCCTCCAGAACGTCTTCGTCGGATTCGTCTTCCAAATCGTCTACGGTCAGTTCTTCATCATCATCTACAGCCATAGCCAACTATCCTGTTTATACGTTTAACATTCTTGTTTCCGGCGAAAGCGGAGAAATTAAAACTTCCGGTGTCAACAAAATGACCATGACATTTCGGGTTTTGCTGGCCTGATTGCTGAGAGCGAAAGGCTGTTTTTCATCGTTGGTCGATGATTGAACCTGTTCAAATCCGGTCAGCATTAATGTTGATCCCGACATCATCGCCACTTCCTGAACGAAACCGCGAGTTCTGATTTTCGGCAGTTGGACGGTTGTTTGCGAATCATCGCCGCCACCTGTCGCTTTACCCATTTCTTCCAACTCGGTTAAAGTCATTGTAAACATCATTAATAAACGACCGTGATCCAAAATACGCGGCAAAACTTCCATTGTGAAACCGTAGTTGATTTTCGCCGGAGTGATGGAAACGGATGTCGTGTCGGTATTCATCGTCGTTTCAATCTTTTCGACATAAGATTCATCCGTTGAAACTTGGATCGGCGCGACCCGGTTGTTCATCGTCGTAACCGAAGCGCTGGTCATTAATGTCGTCGTTCCTTGTGTTTTTAACGCTTGTATAATCAAATTGACCGGATCAGGAATATGTTTATCGCCGGGGATTAATTGCATGTTCAAGTTGTTTCCGACTTTTCCGATATCAGGTGTCGTTGAATTAAGTCCGAGAGTCAGTTTCTCACTTATGAACTTCAAAACGGTATCCATATTTAAAGTCAATTGACGGGAATCCGAGAGCGTAACGTTTAATACTTTAACGGAAATCGCTACTTGACGAGCCAGTTTTTCGTTCATGCTGTTAACGTACTGGGAAATACGCTGCAGTGTAAACGGCGGAGCCGTTACGGTCATTGTCCCGTTCGTCGGAATGATGTTCAGTGTCGCTCCTTCCGGCAACATGGCCGTGACCGCGGATTCCAATTGAGACCAAAAATCCAACTGGATACTGGAATCCATTGACGCGGATGTCGAACCGCCGCTTTCCCCGGACGAGGTTCCCGCAATGTTTGCGCTCATGGATGATGTAACCGGCAAAGCGTAAATGGTGAAAACACGCGTTTCCATCTTATAAAAAGTAATGACGCCGTTTTTATATCTCCACCACAAAGCAAAACGGGAAACGATTTGATCCAACAGGCCGCTTAATTTTCCGGAATAAGCCGGCATAAACAGTTCCGAGTCGGAATTGTCTGAAACCCCCCCGATATTCTCTTTATTTGTTTCTCCCTGTTTTGACTGTTTGACTTCATTTAAAATCATATCGTCGACACGGACCGTAATGCCTGTTAACGATGTGATTTGTTCGGAAATTTGCAATAAAGAAACCGGAGCCGTACTGACCAACGTAATACCGTCATCCGTTTCAAAGCGGGCCGGCAACGGATCCCCTTCATTAACGCGTATGCTTTGATTACCTAACCAAATGTCATCTTTGACGGCAATCGTATCCATTTTATATTGTTCCGCCGGAGTAAAAGGCTGATCCAGTTTTCCCTGAATTTTATCGACCATTCTGTCGACTTCTTTTAAATTCGAACGGTAAAGGCTGCAGGACGTCAATCCGATCAGGCAGGCGCTGAAAATAAAGAATAATTGTTTAGTCCGCATTTTCGTCCTCCTGAGTCATTACTACCAATACGCGGTTTCCTTTATAAAATGTTCCCCACGGAGCCGGTCTGGCACGTGCGAAAGAACGGATCAGAGCCGAAGCGACGTCCATAAAACGTCCGCGGAACATGGCGCCGGCTTCCAGAATATATTCACGGTCGGTGTTCCACACAACGCGCCATCCGGCCTTATCCCCCCATTGTGTCAACAATGAACGCACGGAAGACCCTTCCGTCGCCAACCAATCTTCAACCGGATCGGCAGGGTCGTACAATTCGGTATCACTACCGTTCTGATTTGAATTTTCTGCATATGAAGCGCTGTTGTTTTGGGAATTTGTCTGGGCATTGTCCGACGTGCCGCCGTTCATGGCAGCGTCTTTTGAACTGTCATAACTGTATAAGCCGTTCGCCCCGACCGCGCCGGGAGCTGTTGCCGCTAAATCTTCTCCGCGGTATCCATAAGTGTTCTGTAAAACATCCGGCGGTGTTCTTTGTCCGAATTTTCCGCCGCCGACAGGCGCCGTAAAATCAGGAGCCGAGGAAACAGTGCCTGCGGAAACACCGGGCCATGCGCTCTGGTCGCCTTCGATCAGTTGAGTGCATCCGTTCAGTAAGAAAACAGCCGTAAATACGCCGAATATACTGATTTTTTTATATGGATACGCCATAATATTCTCCAAAATTTAAAATCAAAACGCTTCTTTAGGATTATAATTAAAGCATTAAATTATTTAAAAAATCCTTTATAAAAACAAAAACCCCGCAAGGCTTTTGTTTTTTTGCAAGCTTTAAAAAAATAGCAAATTTTTACGTTTTTTTCAATTTAAGGCGGATTTTTACCATTTTTTATAATACATGCGTTCCTGAATGCCGCCGTTATCGGACGTATATTCCGTATATCCTTCTTCGGGTAAAACGATCATTCTTAATACGATCGTATGCGGCGTACGGTCCGTCATGACGGGAATAATCTGAACATCTTCCATTCCTACTCCGGTCAAGATGCTGTGAATCAAAGCGAACCGTTTTTCCTGCAAATCCGGATTAATATTGCTCATACGGACTTCGACAGCGTTTTGAATGTCTTTTTTAGCTCTTTGACCGAAAGCTTTGATCCACTTGACCGACTGAGCCGACATTTCGGAGCTGTCCGGTTTGAATGTCAGTCGCATTTCCGTCGGAACGATTTCTTTTTCCGCCGACTTTGTTTGTTGCGCCGAGGCTTGGAGAGTATTTTGATCTGTTATTTTTGTTTTTTGTCTTTTTTGTTTGTTTTTTGTTTCGGTCTGTTGGGGAACTGCAGTTCCGGTCCCTACGCTAGGTAAAGAATCTGTTTCCGTCTTTCCGAAAAAGGAAAAAAGCTTATTCACCAATCCGTTTTCTTCATTTTTTTCCGCCGTTTTTTCAGATTTTGTTTCGGTCGCGGATGACAAAGTCGAAGCCAATCCTTCCGGATTAACTTTAGGCGGCAGAACGGAAGGATTGGCAGGAACAATCGCAGGAACCGCAGGTGTTTCTTTTGTTGCAGAGGATGCTTGAGTCCCTAAGGGCAACAGAATAGGGTTGATTTTAACTTCCGGCTTTTGTTCTTCGCCGATAACTCGTACAGGTTGAGAACTGATCACATTGTCGGAAGATTCTCCGTTTTTTTCGGTCGGGGTCTGTTTTTTATCGGACTGTTCCGGTTGTTCGTTAGCGACTCTGAATGCTTTTGCCCTGTCGGCGGAAACATTTTCCGCATCTGCGGCCGTTGACCAAACGGATGGAGTATCGGACTGGGACATGCTTGTCCATACGGCCGCCTCCTGTCGATCAAGCCAATTTAAGGATTTTTGAGATTGATTTTGAATAACGGCGGATACTTTTCCGTTTTTATATATGACAGTCGGTTTTTCTTGTTTTTGCCCGACAGAGGACATCGCAACACTTTCAATCGGTTCTTTCGCCGATTGAGGAAGCGGATCCGCTTCTTTTGTCGCCAAAGAGTTTTTAGGTTTTCCGCGTGCTTTGGCTATTTTCCATAAGCTCGGAGCATCACCGGCCAGAAAGGCTTTTTGATTTACAACGGCCGTCTGTCTCGGAGATTCCGCCGTTCCTGCAAAAGGCACGTCTTGAACGACGGCGGTTTGAACGGAGGGGGTATGTGAATTTTCGGCCGTTCCCGCAAAAGGAACGTCTTGAACGACCGCGATTTGTCTTGCTTGAGACGTTTCGTTTGAGACGGTCGTCGCGGTTGTTTGATTTGTTTCTGCCGGCAGAGAATCGGAAACCGTTTGAAGCTTGGCGGCTGTTGAAACGGTTTCTGACGTTTCGGCAAAGACATCCGTTGCCGTTTGTGTGTTTAATGCGGCCGTTTGTCGGGAATCGTTCATTTCCAATAAAGCCGCATTTTTTCGTTTGATTTCTTCTTTTTCTTTCGAGCCGGACAGTTCAAGACGCAACTGCGCAATGTCGACCCAACGTGTTTCGGGGGCCGATTTTTTCTTTACGGTTTTTTTTGTTTCCGGTTGTTTTTTTTCGGCCTTTTTTTGCAATTGTTGAATGTCAGCCGTTCGGATCGTAGCGTTTGATGCATCGACTTTCTTTTCTGTCGACTTTAAATCATCTGTCAAAGACTCTTCTTGCAACAAAATTTCCGAAGCGATGACGGATTCGTCTGTTTCGCTTAAAAGAGCCATGCCGGAAATCATTAAATTATCTAAGGATGCGATTTCTTGTTTTTTGTCTTCTGGTTTTATTTCTTTTTCCGGCAATGACCGAACGGGAGCGTCTTCGGTTGTTCGAATGACGGGAGGACGTTTGATCGTAGCGGCAACAGGCGATATTTCAGATACTTTTTGTGTTTTCGTCGTTAAAACGGGTAAAGGGGCGATTTCCGGATTTTGTTTTTTTGACAGCGTTTTTTGCAAATCCGTTGTCGGTGTATCACTTACAAAAAAAGGAGCCGGCGCCGCTTTGTCTTGATTCCTTAATACAATATAAGAAGATTTTTCCTTTCTGGCGCCGGAATAAGGCTGAACATCAACGTATGTTTTTACCAGAGTCTCACGATTTACCGCACTGCGATGGGTTTTTAAAACATAAAAAGAAAATTTACAAAGCCCTACAATCAACAGAAAGCTGAAAATCAGAAATACGGCTGTTCCGGCAGATACCGGACATTTTTTTTCCGAAACAGAGATTTGTTTTTCCGGATTGTTTGAATTTTTCTGAGAAATAGCCATTTTTTTACTTTATTGATACCAACGGAATATAAGGATATTTTTTTTAAGTTTAGCGGTAAAGTTATTAACTATCGGTAAATTTTTATTGATTTTTCATATATTAACAAGGATTGCCCTTTAAAAAAGGGAGCTTTTAAATATTTCAAATTCGTGACAATTTTTTGACTTGAGTGTAATTTTTTTTATTTGTTTATAAAAATCAAATAGTTAGATGTATTTTTTTTGGGCGTTTTTTAATGTGGACATAGGCGTCGGTTTTTCATATTCTGAGGGTATGAAGAACATTTAACCTTATGAAACAAGGAGAATTGAAATGAAGCTTTTATATTTAGCATTGGCCATGTTGTTTGCCATTTGTCCGGAAGCTCGTGCTGAAGGCGACGCTTTTGGTACGGTTACAAGCAAAGGTATTGAACTGTTCAATAACGTTAAAACGGTTGTTTTCGTTATGGGCGGTTTCGGTTTGGTCGGTATGGCCGTCGGTGCCGTTTTCGGTAAAGTAAACTGGAAATGGTGTGCCGCTTTGGCTTTCGGTCTGTTCATTCTGGCGATTGCCGCTAAAGTCGTTACCTACTTCACCAATACGTCTGACGGTGGCTTTAACGACTCCTTCTAATCGTTTTAGAAAAAAGAAAGATTGCCGCAGTTCGTCTGCGGCAATTTTTTTTGCAGAGAAGTCTTTATTTTTGTTTTGTCAATCCATATAATCATATAAAGACTTTGTTTATTTTTTTTTGTTACGTTGTAACGGAAAATCAAGGAAGGAAAAATGCGTGAACCGATTTTAAAAGCAGTGGCAATGCCGCCCAGAATTTTTTGGGCGCCTTTTTTGCCGTCACTTGTGAATCTGATGATCCAGTTTCCTTTTATGTTTATATGTATGGGCGTGTTTGACATGAATCCTTTGGTTTCTGTTATTCCGATTGTGATTGTTCATGTCATTCTGATTATTTACGGTTCACGCGAACCGCATTTGTCGGCAATGGTGCGTTCGTATGGGCCGATGGCCGGTGGTTCTAAGAATATTTATAAAAGTAAAGGAACTAAACTTGCTCCCTGAAAGTATTTTTTCCATTTTTATTCAAAGTCTTGGAACCGGTGAAGTTCTTGTCAGTATTTTGGGAATGATCTCCGCCGCGGCTTTTGCCGGACTGTTGGCAACAAGACTGGGGGAAACGATTCTGCCGAAACCGAGAGAAACGCAGGTCAGTGACTTTTTGCCGTTTGAACGTTTGAAGGATGACGGAACGACAATTGAATGTCATAACGGATCTCTAGTGCGCGTTTTTTCGGTTAAAGGGGCTGATGTTGCGATGATTCAGCCGGAATTGCGCCTGAATATGTTGGAAGCCCGCAAAAGCTTTATTGACGCAATGGCCGATTTAAATGTAACGGTTCGTGTCATTACGATTCGAGAAATGGTTCCTTTAGGGGATGAGGTTCGTCATGAAAATCCTATTTTAGGATCGATCGCCGGACAATGGACTGATAATCTGAGCAGAGTCTTCAGAAATAAACATTATATCGTATTGTCTGTTGCCGAACGTAAAAATCATGATCGTGACATGGTGCAGGCTGCGCAGGCATTGACATCGATTTTGGATATGTATGAGCCGACTCAGCTGTTTGAAACCAAAGAAAGCGATTTGGAACAAAGTCCGTTTGCTTTTTTTGCGCGTTTGTGCAGTCCCGTAACAATGCCGCGCCCCCGTGTCGGTACGTTGGAAGGTGCCGAATTGAAATCCTTGCTGACCGCGGATTACATTCATTTCACCGGAGATGAAGGCTTGATCCGCTTTTTTAAAGGGGAGTTCGAGCTGTTCGGCATTGTAATGGGCATTCGCGCTTCCGGTGATTATGTGGATGAACAAATGATTTCGGATTTGTTGTCCATTAATGTCGAAGTTACGCTGTTGCATACGGTGACGCCGATTCCTAAAATCAAAGCTTTGGCTTTGTTGATGCAGCAAAAACGTATGACCCGTGTCACCAGTTTTTCAGGATCGACGATGGATCAGTATGATGAAGCCATCGAATTGATCGATTCGGCGGACAGCGATACACAGACGTTATGTCATTATTCCATGACATTGTTCGTCTTTGGCATGTCTAAAGACGAAATCGAATTCGGTCAGATGGAAGTCGAACGTTTGTGTCGTTTATATGGTGTTACGCCGGTTCGCGAAGGTTGGATTGCTCAAGCGTCTTTCTTCGCGCAGTTTCCGACGTATGATATTTATCCCAGAACGTATACCTATTTATCCCGTGCCGTTGCTACGGCGATTAACTTGGAAAAGGCGCCGGAAGGTAATGCCAGCAGCGACTGGGGGCCGGGGCCGATTACAATTTTCAGAACGATCAGCGGAACGGCTTATCGTTGGCAGTTCCATGTTACGGCGGCGGCAAACGCTGTTGCTCACTGTATTTTGCTCGGTTCGACCGGACAAGGTAAAACGACTTTGTTGGCGTTTTTGGCCGGGCAGGCGATGCGCCATCGGGATTTGCGTGTTTACTTCTTTGACCGCCATAGAGGTGTGGAGGTTTTCTGTCGTTCGATTCAAGGGGCTTATGTTAATTTTGACGGTGATAAAGATTCTACGGCGATGAATCCGTTCTCCTGTCGTGACACTCCCGAAAACAGGGCGTTTTTGCGTCGTTGGTTAAAAGCTATCACCATGGTTGAAGATGCGGTCTCCGAAAAAGAAATCGCTCGCGCGGTTACGACGGCTTTCGACTATTTGCGTCCGGAAGAAAGAACATTAAAGAATTTGCATAAAAGTTGTTTTTCTCCGACAGGGGCGATGCGGCGTGAATTGTTCCGTTGGGTGAATGATCAGCAATACGGATTAATTTTTAATTCGCCGAATGATACGTTGGATATGACGGCTCGCTTTATTGCGTTTGACTTTACGCATATTTTTGAAGATGAAGTTTTGGCTCCGGCCGTCATCAGCTACATTATGCAGCGTATTCACAGCGTTTCCGGCGATACGGGCGATCCCAGCCTGATTATGATCGACGAAACGGCTCCTATGTTGAAACATCCGATGTTCCGAGATCAGTTTGTTATCGGTTTGCAGGAAGGCCGTAAAAAACGTCAGGCTTATTTATGTGCGTTCCAACAGCCGAATATCGTTGACTCTTTGGGTATGGGTGAAGTTATCCGCGGACAATGTCAGACGATTATTTTTTTCCGCAATCCTCAAGGGACGGAGGAAGACTATGAAAACTGGCGTTTGACACCGCATGAACGCGATTTTGTATTCGGTCGTGCGTTTAAAGAATTGAAGTATGCCATTTTGGTGGCTCGTCCCGCGGTTGGCGAATCGGTCATTTTAGATGTGAATCTGGGTGGATTGGGACCGTTCTTGAAGCTTTATTCTTCGGGGCGCAAGCACGTTTTGTTGGCGGAACAGTTAATGAAAGAGTACGGTCCGGAAGGTTTCGTCGAAAAATATCTTGAAGTCGCGTAACGGTCAAATAGAGCTGTTTTTTCGATTTTGTCTTTTTTTTGTCATATTTGCCTTAATAAAAACCATTGTTTTGCCACAATTGTATGGTTAAACTATAATTAGTGATAAAGTTGCGCGCAAAGCTGTAAGTATAATAAGGAGGCTTCCATGACCTATTCAAAAACAGCGATTTTCGGTTTAATAGCGATTTCTTTTTTATTCCGTTGTGAAACGGCTCGGGCGATTCCCATTCCGACGATCGGTGCGGAGTTGGCAACGCAAATCGATCAGCTGACGAAACATATCGATGAACTGAAAAAAGTAAAAGATCAGATTACCAACGGTATTGAACAAGCAAAGTCCATGGGTGATAAGTTAAGCATGGACGCTTTGAAAAGTTTTGCTTCCGGTCAGTTGAAATCGGCTTTGAGCGGCGCGATGAAAGGGCTTAGCGTTCCTCAGGAAATGTCAAAGGCCGGTTTTTCCGAAGATGTTATGAAAGATCCGGAAAAAGTTACCGACACTCTCGAAAAATTAAAAGAAAAAGGCAAATCCGAAGATGGAGGATTTGATATGGATCAACGCAAAATTTGTTGGGAAGCTCGGGACAAAATGGCCAAAGAACTGGTAACATCGGGGTTGGCGAATTCTTTTGCGTTGCAGCAAAGTTTAGCCAGCGGGGAAGATATGCAGAAAGCTCAAGAAGCTTCAAGCGCTTCCGATGACCAGATGCAGTTGCTCGGGGCAAATACGGCGACGTTGAAAGTTCTTTATCAGCAGGCCGCTTCGGCTGTGGCTATGGAAGCCAATCGTTTGGCGTCTTCGGCAATAAGTTCTATGTGCGATTGATGTGAAGCGTTAATTAAGATGGAGAAAAAAAATGTTACGTAAATATGCTCTTATTATTTCCGTCTTAGCTGTGTTGGGAACGCCGTCTGCCGCCAAGGCGCAGACTATGGATATCGCCATGAAAATTCAGGCCATTTTGGACCAGTTTTCTGAAATTCGTTCGGGATTGAAACAAATTCAATCCAGTATGAACATTGAAACCATGTTGCAAAATCTGGGGGGGAACGGAGATTGGAAGGCGATGCTGAAAAATGCCGTCGGCGGTATTTTTGATAAAGGCGCCGAAAAAGGCGGAACGAAACAGGCTTTATTGCTGTTGCCGGAAGGGCTTGACAGTAAGGCGGACGATCCTGATGCTTCAGCGGCTTGGATGGAAAAAAATCTTTTCATTCAAGAAGATGATCCTTCGATGTCGGCTTCTGACGAAATGACCAAAAAAAGAATGGAATTTCAATATTCGGCTTTGGCGACAGCGTATGGAAAGGCCGTTTCAACACGTAAACAGTTGGATAAAGATATTGCCACCATTGAAGAACTGCGGCAAGAGGCTGAAAGTAAAGAGGCGGAAACCGATCTGCAGAATGAAATCAACAAAATTGCGCTGTTAAAATTGGAGCAAGCCAATTACCAACAGTTGATGTCGGCTACAAAGTCTCATATTGACGGAGCTATGGCCATGGATGCCATGAAACCGGAAGACAAGTAGGAGGAGAATATGAAAAAACAGGTTATTTTAACAGGTTTGCTGACGGTATCTCTTCTGATGCCTGTTTCTGAAGCAAAGGCGCAGGGATGGCCGACGTTTGACGTTGCTAAGCTGGCCTCTTTAATTACAAATCTGGTTGGCCGTTTTCAGCCTGTTCCTCAGGTGTTGAGCCGTGTCAATCAGGTTAAAACGACGATTTCGCAAATACAGGCGGTAGGTCAAGCGGCTCTTGCCGGAGATTTGAAATCGATCGGTAAAGCGGCTGCCGGTGCTTTGCAGTCGGGGGCTTTTACCGGCGGTAAAAAGTCCAAGATCGCCAGTGCGGCGGAAGGTTCGAACAGTGCTGCCGATGCATCCAAAGAAATTACAAAGACGATGTTTTCGCAGAAAAACAAAGAAACATCGAATGACGAGTATCAGGAAATTCAAGCGGCAAGAAAAGAATTTCTGAAGGATGCCAAGGCCGAAGCTTTGGCAACGGCGTTTTTTATGGTAACCAATTCGGCGACACAGTCTGAAGAACGTTTTAAAAAAGCGGATGAAGCGATGAAAAATGCCGAAACGGTGCAAGACGCCGTTAATGCCAATACCATGATGGTTATGAACGGGAATTACGAAAAATTGAATCAAATCGCGTTGAAATTGGCTACTTTGAAACAGCAGACTGCCGGATATTTGATTACTTTGCCCACTACCGGTTATAAAAAGCCGGAGCCGGTAAAGAATATGAAATTAGGGGAAGGCGAGTACTCCGTAAAAGAAAAGGATGAAATCGATGTTGACTTTGAATAAGATGAAAAAAACGTTCTTGGCGGTCGGTTTTGTGTTGGCTTTTGCTTCTTCGCCGGCGCAAGCGGGCTGTATGCCGATCAATCCGATCTGCTTGTTTAAGATGATTTTAAAAGTGACGCCGGGATTGCCTGTTTTCGACTTTACTTCGGTTCCTGCGATTATTCCGCACGTTCCGGCGGCCTTATTAAAAGAAGGTCAGGCGAAATTAAAGGAAATTGCCGATAATGCTTTGGAAAAGCTGCGTTCGGGGCAGTTGCCTTCTTTGGCGGATATTAAATTGGAAATGCCCAGCTTTGAAGGGACAACCCCCTCTCAAAACGAAGAGTTCGCTTCTTTGGAGGCGTTTCCGAAAATGGACGCCGAAGATCCTTTGGAAGTTGCCAAGGCTATTGAAGTGATCTTTCTGCGCCCCGGTTGGAATGAAAAAGATTCTAAAATGACGCAGTACGATAATTTGTTGATGAAATACTATCAGGGGCAGTTCAAGTATAACAATATTCTGGAGATTGCCAGTTATACTGTTTCCATGCAAAATCAGTTGGAAGAACTGATGACCGCAGCTGAAGACATTCAAAAACAAATTGACGGCGCGGATGATTTGAACAAAGCGCAAAGAGCGAATTTTGCGGCGCATCTGATGGAATATCAATTGATGATAGTTTATAATCAGCTGTTGGCGACCGAAATGCAGCTTGATTCCGCTATAAAATTAGGCGGCAGCAACTTTATTTTAAATCAGCCGGTTTTCGGTAATATGTAGCCATTTCCAAAAAAGAGGAGAAAAAAATGAAACCTTCTTTGAAAACAACGTTGATGACAGTGACGATGCTGTCTACCGGTTTTTTCGCTCTTTCTTCCAGTTTGGCTTATGCTGCATATAAGAAGCCGGAAGTAAAAAAAGCGGCTTCCAATGTCAGTTTCCAACAATATCCGAAGTTGGGAGAGGTCAAAGACGATGTCAATACGGCGCTTGATCTGCACCAAACGGCGACGTCATTGCTGGCGGAAAAACAGCAGTTGGAAGAATACAAGGCGAGTATTGAAAAATATAATGAAATTGAACGTCGTTTGGCGCTGAACGAACAGTGTAACGTTTCTCAGCTAAAAGAGCATTTTTCCGACAGTAATGCGGTTTGGAAAAAGGTTTCCGCTTGGGCGGAAGACAGTTCTTCGACATTGTTGGCCGAGGCGTCAGATTCTTTAAGCGATGAAGAATCTTCTTCTCAATTAAGTGCTTTGGAAGCAAAAATGAATGCCGGAGACGCATCGGAAGACTCATCTACGGCATCGACGGGAAGTTCTGATTCACATTATTCTTCCATTAATGAAAACACATCGACCGAAGATGCCATGAAAATGGTTGAAGCCGATTCCGATTCTGCCGAAAAAGAATTGGATGAAGCCCAAAACTCGGATATGGATTTGGGTGAAGCCGCCGCTTTCGGTAAAGTCCGTTGGGACGTCGGGCACATGGTGTTGAAGGATGTTTATGCCAATCCTAAAAAATGGGGGAAATTAAAGAAAAAATTTACACCATGGGTTGATCAGAAACATGTTTACGATAAGTATTTGAATAATTTCTATGCCGAATTGGAAAAGCACTATACGGAAATATACTATGTTACAAATGACGCCGGTGATAAGGTGCAAAAATTCCGAGCGTCCCCTGCTCGTCCGAAGCTGTCGTCGTCGGATTCTTATCTGCCGGAAGATTATTATGAAGGCGAAGTCCCCGATGTAAAAGTGTCTTCCGTTAAGTATGATGCTTCCAAAGCTTCGGTCGATGATAAGTGGTGCGGTGTCACGAACGGAATGAAAAACGAATGTGTCCGCGTTAATAAAGGCAAGTTGTATCAGATGCATATGGCTTATGTGACGGCTTTGCAGTCGTATTCCTTGAACAAGGGATATACCAAGCCGAAGTTTGATGCGCCTTATTTGCCTCAGAAACCGTTACCTCCTTGGCGCGAATCCGTTTACATCATGAATGTTGAAAAACAGATTCCGGAGATGGCGTCCGATTTGCCGGATCCGTGGTTTAAAGTAACGCAGTCCATCGAAAACTTTACTTCTGAAGGAGAATTGTCGAATTTGGTGGAACGGCATGGAAATACGGTACGTTATCGTCCGGGGGATTATAATCATGAAACCGGAGAAATCAAAAACGGTTCCGATGGTATGCCCAGAATGCCGTTGCCTTTGATGGCAAACAGAATCAGCTCTTATCTGATGTTGATTGCAGCCAAGGAAGAACAGGAACCGATCAAAGACAGAGCCATCGCTTCGATTAAGGAAATGAATGAAAATATCCTTTCTACGATGGAAAAGGCCGGCTATGTCGTTCCCAATCGCGACTCTTTTGATTTGGCTAACGAGACTGATTACAATATGGCCGTGCAGAAAATGAAAGAATTGCAAAATGCAAAAATCAATTCTGCCAAAGCCAAAATGGCCAATCTGCAAGCATCTTTCGGCGGAAAACTGTTGCCGTCCGTAAAGCAGATGCTGCAGGAAGAAACGGTTACGATGGATGCTTTGCAGAAGGATACCGAATTCTTGATCGGTGTTACGCGAGACAATGCCAAAGAAATCAATTCGTTGTTGTTGACCGCGGCGGCGGATGCAACGGCCAACCAGACATATAAGGAAAATCTGGAAGGCAGCATGGAAGAGGTTTCTCCGATTCCGTCTGTCGGTTGTCCTGTTTTATAATGTCCTGAAAATTAAATAAAAAAGCCTTTCATTTTTAATGGAAGGCTTTTTTTTGTCCTGTCAATGGATTTAATTATTCTGTTTGAAAAGAAAACAGTTTGTTGCTATAAATGAATGTTTATAAAAAATATGTTGCCGAAGGGCAAAATTTTTAAACGGAAGGAATTATGGCAAAGAAGATCAATAAAACGGAACTGGCAAAAAAATATGCATCAGCTCTGTTTGATGAAGCCGTGGCGCATGATCAGGCCGATGCTGTTGCCGAAGAAATGCGCGGACTTGTACGGTTGATGTCTGACTGTCCCGAATTTAAACGATTGTTTTCGTCTCAATTGATCGGTATGCGGGATCGTCGCAAGGGAATTGATTTGGTGGCCGAAAAAATCGATTTGTCCGATTTGATACATCGTTTTTTTTGTGTTTTGATTGAAAACGGCCGCTTGTCTCTTTTTTCTGAAATTGAGCCTGTTTTTATGCGGTTGTTTGAAGAATATAAAGGGATTTTGCCTGTTTTTGTTGTTTCTGCGCAAACATTAAATGAAACATCGCGTCAGCGTCTGATTGATGTGTTGAAAAAAATTTTTAATAAGGACATTCGTTTGAATGTTGCGGTCAATCCGTCTTTGATCGGCGGTTTTACCGTTCGGGTGGGATCTTTTATGGCGGATGCTTCCGTAAAAACGAAACTGCAGAAACTTAATCTTGTTATGAAAGGTGTCGGGATATGAATCTCCAAGCGACGGAAATTTCATCTTTATTGAAGGAACGTATTGAAAATTTCGGTGCAGAGCCGGATATGTCCGAAGTCGGACAGGTGTTGTCCGTCGGTGACGGTATCGCGCGTATTTATGGTTTGGACAGAGTTCAGGCCGGTGAGTTGGTTGAGTTTGAAGGCGGTTTAAAAGGGATGGCTTTAAACCTTGAAACGGACAGCGTCGGGGCCGTTGTTTTCGGTCAGGACTCCGGTATTCATGAAGGTGAAACCGTCAAGCGTACGGGGGAAATTGTTAACGCTCCCGTCGGAATGAATTTATTGGGGCGCGTTGTTGATGCTTTGGGAAATCCTATTGACGGCAAGGGGGCGATTGAAGCTGCGGAATATCGTGCTGTTGATGTGAAGGCTCCCGGAATTATTACCCGCCGCAGCGTGCATGAGCCGTTGCAAACGGGGTTGAAGGCGATTGACAGCTTGATTCCCATTGGTCGCGGACAGCGTGAATTGATCATCGGCGACCGTCAGACTGGGAAAACGGCTATCATTCTGGATACGATTATCAATCAGAAGACGCTGAATGATAAGGCGAAAAATGACAAGGAAAAAATGTTCTGCATTTATGTCGCGATCGGGCAGAAACGTTCTACGGTTGCTCAGGTGATGCATACGTTGGAACAGTACGGAGCGTTGGATTATACGATTATTGTCGCCGCTTCGGCGTCGGAATCCGCTCCGTTGCAGTTTATTGCTCCGTATACGGGGTGCGCGATAGGTGAATATTTCCGTGATAACGGTATGCATGCAACGGTGTTTTATGACGATTTGTCCAAACATGCCGTGGCATATCGTCAGATGTCTTTGCTGTTGCGTCGTCCGCCCGGTCGTGAAGCTTATCCCGGCGACGTGTTTTATCTTCATTCTCGTTTGCTGGAACGTGCGGCGAAAATGAACGAAGAATTGGGTAGCGGTTCTTTGACGGCATTGCCTGTTATTGAAACGCAGGCCGGTGACGTTTCCGCATATATTCCGACAAACGTTATTTCCATTACGGACGGTCAGATTTTCTTGGAAAGCGCGTTATTCTATCAAGGGATACGTCCGGCTGTGAACGTCGGTATTTCCGTTTCCCGCGTGGGATCGGCGGCTCAGATCAAAGCAATGAAACAGGTAGCCGGTTCAATCAAGTTGGAATTGGCTCAGTATCGTGAAATGGCCGCTTTCGCTCAATTCGCTTCAGATTTGGATCCGGCGACGCAAAAGTTGTTGAACCGCGGTTCGCGTTTGACGGAATTGTTGAAGCAAAAGCAGTATCATCCGATGTCCGTTGAAGAAGAAGTCGTGTCGATTTTTACGGGGATTCGCGGTTATTTGGATGATCTGCCGGTTGATAAGATCGCGCGTTTTGAATCGGAAATGTTGGCGCAGTTGAAGGCGAATCTTCCGTCGGTCTTGGAATCAATTCGCGAACAAAAGGTTCTGACTCCGGATGCCGAAGATGACCTGCGTTACTTCTTGGATGATTTTATTAAGAAGTTTTCTTAATCTTGTAAGGATAAGCCTATGGCAAATTTAAGAGAACTTCGCAGTCGTATCGCATCCATTAAATCCACACGTAAAATTACGTCTGCGATGAAAATGGTGGCGGCCGCCCGTTTGCGTCAATCCCAGCAGGCTATTGAAGATTCCGGATATTATTCGGCGTCTTTGGGGCGTATTATGTTACGTTTGATCAAGACGATTTCTTTCTTGCGTGAAGCCGATATTGCCGCGGGAATAGAGCCTCGTTATGAAATGCCCCGTCTGATTACCGGCGATGGTGAAGATAAACGGCACTTGGTTATTATTTTTGCGTCTTCGCGCGGATTGTGCGCCGGCTTTAACATGAATATTGTTAAAAAAGCAGCTCAATTCATTCAACATTTGCAGTCGCAGGGGCGTATCGTACGTTTGATTTGTGTCGGATCCAAGGCGACGGATCTGTTGCGCGGACAATTCGGAAAACATATTGTAGCCACATTCAACAGCAGGTTGAGTGTGGACGATCAGTTGCTTGATGC
>JAZNBT010000136.1:0-8573 GCA_045587165.1 Alphaproteobacteria bacterium
AAGACGGCCGGAGCCGTCTTTTAAACTATTCTCGGATTACTTTACCAAACCGTGTTTTTTCTTGCCTACGGAAAGCTTGATCTGTCCGTCTTTAATATCGGCGACGGTCAACAAAATATTATCTCCCGACACGGCGACATCGTTAACCTTTACCCCGTTTTGCGCGATCAAACGTTTGGCTTCGCCTTTCGATGCAGTTAATTTCAATTGAACCAAAGCTTCGGTCAACGGCATATTGTCCGTAAAAGCGATCGCCGGCAAATCACCGCCGCCCTGTCCTTCTTCAAAGGTTTTGCGGGCGGTTTCCGCTGCGGCCAGAGCGGCTTTTTCACCACGACAAAGCTTGGTGGCCTCAAAAGCCAAAATCTTTTTGGCCTCGTTGATTTCCTTATCGCGCAAAACTTCCAAACGAGCGATTTCGTCCAAAGGCAATTCCGTAAATATGCGCAGACATTTGCCCACGTCGGCATCACCAATGTTGCGGAAATATTGATAATAATCATATGCCGGCAACTTTTCATCATTAATCCAAACGGCGTTTCCTTCGGATTTTCCCATTTTCTTGCCGGCAGAATCCGTAATAATCGGACTGGTAAAGCCGAACAGTTCAACATTCAGCTTGCGCCGCCCCAGTTCCGTACCGGAAGTAATGTTCCCCCATTGATCCGAACCGGCGATTTGGGCGCGACAGCCGTACTTTTGATATAATTCACAGAAATCATATCCCTGCAAAAGCTGATAATTAAATTCCAAAAAGGACATTTGCTGTTCCCGATCCAAACGCGTTTTCACGCTTTCCATCGTCAGCATGCGATTAACGGAATAATACGTCCCTATGTCACGCAAGAAACTTAAGTAATTAATATCTTTAAACCAATCAAAGTTGTCCACGATAAACGACCCCGTTTCGGAATCGTCAAAACGAAGAAACTTGGCATAAGAACGTTTCAATCCGGCGATATTGTTTGCGATCGTTTCTTCACTCATAAACGGGCGCAACTTATCTTTGCCGGAAGGATCACCGATACGCGCCGTCGCACCGCCGACCAACATAATCGGCTTGTTTCCCAATTTTTGGAACCAACGCAGCATCATAATCGGAACGATATGTCCGATATGCAGACTGTCGCCGGTCGGATCGGATCCGTAATAAGCGATTGCCGGTGTTCCCGTTTTTTCGCAATCATACAAATAATCGTCAAACGCAGCTTCATTCGTGCATTGATTATAAAAACCGCGTTCCTGAAAAATATTTAAAAGTGCTGATTTAAAACCGCTCATAGACTTACCCTGTTTGGATTTTATTAAGTTATTACGGTTATAGTATTTATCAGTAAAACCAAACGAACTCAACAGCAAAGAAGGGAAAATATGGAAGTCATCAGACCTTTGACGACGCTGGGGCTTATGAGCGGAACGTCCATGGACGGCGTAGATGCAGCGTTATTGGTTACCGACGGCGTAGACATATTCGAATACGGCAAAGCCTTAAATCGTCCCTACGACATGGAAATGCGCGCGGAATTACGTTCCATAACAGGAAAAGACGCCTGTCGGGATGAACAAAAAATCAAAGATGTCGAACGTAAAATGACCCTTTTTCACGCGGAAGTCGTTTCCGAACTGCTCGATTTAGCCGGATTACGCGCCGAAGACGTTGACGTCATCGGTTTTCACGGGCATACGGTTTTTCATAATCCCGCGGAAAACATTTCCCTGCAAATCGGGGACGGTGATTTATTGGCCGAACAAACCCGGATTCAAGTCGTCAACCGTTTCCGCAATTCCGACATTGCCAACGGCGGACAAGGGGGGCCGATGATGGCCTCTTATCATCAGGCCTTGGCACGCGATCTGGAAAAACCGTTGGCCGTATTGAATATCGGCGGCGTAGCAAAACTGACATGGATCGGTGAAAACGGCGAATTGATAGCTTTTGACACGGGACCCGGCAATGCATTGATCGACGACTGGATGATAAAACGTCACGGAACCAACATGGATTTTGACGGCAACATGGCCGCTGCCGGAAAAGTAAATGAAAAAATCGTATCTTTGATGATGAGATGCTCCTATTTTAAAAAAGAACCGCCAAAATCTTTGGACCGTGATGAATTTTCCAAAAAAATATCGGAACACCTTGAAGGTGAAAGCGTCGCCAACGGCGCTGCGACATTGACGGCGTTCACGGCACAGGCAGTCGCCGCGGCGGCAAAGAATTTCCTCCCCAAACAACCGAAGCGTTGGATTATCTGCGGCGGCGGAGCGAACAATCCGACGTTGGTTCGCATGCTGCGTCAAAAAATCGAAGTCCCGATGGATCTGGCGCGCGAAGTCAATTGGAACGGAGATTTTTTGGAAGCGCAAGGCTATGCCTTTTTAGCGGTACGTTCTTTGTTCGGCCTGCCTTTGTCTTTTCCGACAACGACGGGTGTCCCTCATTCAATGTGCGGGGGCATGCTGCATTGCGTTCCGGACTTATTAAAAGAAAAGAAAAATCATTAAACGTTTTATATTTTTCCTTTTAAAAACAATAAGCTTGACCCTTTCTAAAAAAGAGGCTAAACCACCTTTGTTTTTTTTAAAACACTTCTTTAACACAGGACAAAAACATGATTGATGAAGAAAATTACGGCAAAATTATCGAAGCGCACGCCCATATCGGGACATGGAGCGCCGACAATGCCGATTTTACCGAAGAAACACTCAATGCCGTTCTTGACGAACCGTTTACGGTATCAATCAACGGCGAAGAAGAAGAAAACGAAGTCGTTTATGTCCTGGTTTCCAATATGAGCGGGATAGATCAGTTACCCGACGGTTCGCCTAAAATCGGTGAAAACGAAGCGAATATCGAAATGTTGGATATTGCGGCTGAAAATCCGAAATTAAAAACACTGATTGTCGGTCAGCCCGGCTATGGCGACGCCGACAATCTGGCCGCTTTGATTGAAGAACGCGGTGAAGATATTTACGGAATCAAATTGCATCCCAATACGTTAACTCTGGATGCGAACGATCCTTTGTACGAACCGTATCTGGCAGTGGCGCAGGAATACGAACTGCCTGTCCTGTTTCATTCGCAGGATAATTATTCCGATCCGATGTACATTTATGAAACTGCTCAAAAATTTCCGGACGTTCCCGTCATTCTGGCTCATTTGGGTATGGGCGGGGATGACAACCACTGGTACACGTTCGGTTTATTGCAGGCGGCTTTAAAATCGGGTTCGGCCAATTTATATGCGGACGTTTCATGGCTGTCGCCGGAAATGATCGTTGCATTGTTGAAACGCGCCGATGAAGAAACGTTGTATCATTTAATGTTCGGCACGGATATTCCGTTAGGCCCTTATGCCGATCCGGACAGTTATCCCGCCCGCGTCAGTGAAATCAAATCCGCGATAGCAGAAGCTTTTGAGCCTGAAGAAGCCGAAGAATTAATTCATCGCTTATTTTATCAAAACGCTTATGATCTGTTTTTTGCCGGCCGCGAATAATTATAAAAAAAACCTTAAATCTTTTTTTTAAGGTATTTTTTTATTTTAAGCGCATGTTTTTTCAAGATGTACCGTTAAACTGTATATAGGCTTTACGGAAAGGCAGATAATGACCGCGAACGATCCAAGAACAGACGAACAACTGATGTATGCGACTGCTCGATCGGATGCGAAGGCGTTTCGGACATTGCTGAATCGTTATTCTCAACGTGTTTTCGGTTTAGCCTGGCGTCTCTGCGGGAATAAAGCGGAGGCGGAAGATTTAACGCAAGAGCTCTTTTTAAAAGTATGGCGAAACGCGGGAACATGGCAACCGCAGGCAAAGTTGGAAACGTGGCTGTACCGGATTTTATACAACCTGTTTATTGACAGTCGCCGCCGTACAAAAACGCCGTCGGAACCGTTATCGGACGATATTCGCTGCGATGACGACTCGCCGGAACAAACGCTGATCAAAAAACGGTCGGCTCAAGAAATCGGCGCAGCACTGAACGCTCTGCCGGATCGTCAGAAAGAAGCGCTGATCTTGTGTTATTATCAAGGGTTAAAAGCCAAAGATGCCGCGGAAATTTTATCCGTTTCGCAAAGCGCTTTGGAATCTTTGCTGTTTAGAGGCAGACAAACGCTGAAAGAACAATTGGGAATAAAGGAACTATCAGATGGACTTTAATTCTTTTAAAAAAAATGTTCAAACGTTTGGATCCTGCCGTGACAGATGGGAAACGGACGATCCGGAAACGGCAAACATTCTGGCAATATCAGACGCCGGAACAGCAATTGTTCATACGGAAAAAATGTTGGATGATAAACTGGATATGTTTTGCCCGCCCGATTGTCATGATTTGGCAGACCGTTTATACACAGCCATCATAAATGAAACGGCACAAAAGCAATTCCTTTTGTTTGTGCGTTATTCGGCATGGTTTTCCCTGCTGTTTATGATTGGCGGTTTTTATTTGGGCTGGTATCAAACACAGCAAGATTTCGTCAACACGCAAAGCTACTTTGATACCATATTCGACCCCACATTCGACATCAATTATTGACAACACACAATCAGGAGATAACGGCATGAATAAAAAAATACTGATCACTCTGGGAATTTCTCTGGCTCTCAACTTCATTTTTATCGGTTTTGAAACGGCGAAAGCTATCTATCAGCCGAAATTTTCTGATATTCCGTCTGTACGACCGCCGTTTACCCGTCCCGATATTCGAAGCATGAAAGGACCGGATTTTCAAAATAAAAAGATGATGTTCAAAGCCTTTAAATCAGCAATGAAAAATCATCGCGAAGAAATGAAAAACGCCCGCAAAGAGGTTGAAGAAACACTTAAAGCCGAAAAATTTGACACCGAAAAGTTCAAAGCGGCTATGCAGAAAGCGACCGCCGTACGCAACACCATTGACGCCGCCGTTCAGGAAAACATTACGGAAATGCTTTCAAAAATGGATCCGAAAGAACGCAGCCGCTTTGCCGAACATTTTGCACGAAAACATCATCACCCGAAACACTTCCGCCGTTTCGGACCGCACGGACACGACGATCATACATTTCATCGCAACAAAGGCGCCATCCCCTTTGCCGCAAAGCATCGTCCCTGCCCCCGCAAAGAGGGTCGGGCACCGTGTCCCTGTTTAAAAAATAACATCGTAAAATCCGGTTCGGATATGCCGCCCTGCCGGAAACATCAAACGCCGGAAGAACAACCGTCGAAATAATCGCAAACACCGATCGGGCATGCTTTTTATAAAACGGATTCATCTTCTTTTTTCGACTGTTTTTAAAAAGCATGCCCTTTTTTTATGATCGTTTTCTTTAGACGATTCTTGCAAAAAACAAAACAACCTTTACGTGTTTCGTTTTTAAAAACTGAATCATAAGATTTATTATACCATTTGTTCTTTTTTTGTTCCTTTTTTCTTTGAATTTTTTTTGCGACTCGTTGATTCTCGTCGTGATTCAAAAAAGCCTTGTTTTGCAAGGCTTCCGAGTCGTTTTCCCTTTCCGGAAGATTCGTTTCTACAACTTTTTTTATAATTAATTTCATTTTTTACTGGATTTGCCGATTCGCCCCTATATATAGTGAGAAAAAGTCATTTTTACATTTTAAGGATTTCGTCATGGGAGCAACCCCTGCAAACAATAAAGTGATCCCCTTAGTGCTCGATGAATCACTTTATGAACTGATTGAAACTCAAGCACATTTAGCCGGCGAAACATTGGAAAATTTCATCCTGAGCAGACTGCACGATTCCGTTGAAGCATGGGCGGATTATTGTTCTGCCGTTTCCATGTTGAATAACGAAGAACAGGAACATTTTCACGTACGTGTGGTTGATTAAACAATTTGGCTTCAGCGATATTTCATCGCTAAAAAAATCCCCCAAGACTTTGCTCCGGGGATTTTTTTTACGCTTTTTCTTCAGGCGGCTTACTGATTTTACGGTAAATATACACGGAAATGGGAACCCCCAACAACATTCCCCACAAACCGATCATACTGTGCGCGATATACAAAATAATCAACGTCATGACAGGATTGATATGCATGACGGAAGAAACTATCCGCGGATTTAATACATAGGCTTCCAACATATGAATGGCAAAGATCATCACCAAAGCCCACACACCTAATTCCATACCGCCGCTGTTGATGGCCATTAAAACGATCGGGGCGGACGAAATCCACATACCCAACACCGGTATCAGCCCGCACATAAACACGATCGTACACAGCAGTACGATTGCTTTAATTCCCAGAAAAAACAATCCCAACGCCGTTAAAACCGTATTAATGGCGGAAATAATCAGCTGCGCACGAAAGTTTTCGCCGACGACTTTGGCAAACAAAATAATACTGTCCGCTGTTTCACGATAAGATTCCGCCAACCGCGTAAAACGCAAACGGCGCATGCCTCTGGATAATTCGGGTAAATCAAGCATAATCAAAAAACTGAACAGCATTGCCAGAAAAAACCACCCGAAATAATGCAAGCCTTTTTCCAACATGTTCAAAACGATATTCCACGCACTGACAACGACCGTTTCAGGAAATAAAACTTCCTTGATTTGCGGCAACAGCGGCGCGATGACTTCATTATTTTCCAAATTGGCATTCAGCCAATCCCTGACGGACCGGATACTGGCCGGCAACTGTTCGGAAAAATTAATGGCTTCGGACAGGATTCTGGGCGGGACATACATCAGATACGCGACGACCCCCAATAAAAATATCAGATAGACACCGCCGACCGTCATTCTTCTGTTCAGATGATATTTTCTGCGCAGTCTGTGCGTAATTCCCGATACGATGAAACACATAATGAATGTAATAAACACCAGACCGAACAAATCACGAAACAGATACAGCAGCCCCATGAAAACGGCCCAGATAAAATAAACCCGATTGACCCGAATAAATTCAGAAATATTAAACGTCATCTTTTTTTCCCGTACATTTGACTGCTTAATACATATCATGTTTTCAGCGATTTGTGAATTAATCGAGAGAATAAAAATTGAAAACTCCCGATCTGTGATACGGGAGTTTTCAATTGTTTGATACCGAGATATTTATTTAGACATGCCTCCGTCGCGTATTTTGAACGGCATTTTTTGTATTTGAGGTTCGCTCTTTTGCTGTGAAGGCGTTTGATGGCTTGTTATTGTCGCCATTAAAGACGGGCGCCCTTCATGCTGCTTTATATTATGCATCAATCCGGCCTGTTTGCCGTCGATATGAACTTCATAATCTTCGGCGAATGAGCGATGAGCAAAAACCTCGGAAGGACTTTTTTGACCTTGACGATTTCGCCGTTCCGCATTTTCGTGCATTTTTTTATACTTTTCAGTACTTTTTAAACGATCTTCATAAGATCGGACAGGAGCCATCATTTGCAATGAAACATCCCGTTCTGACCTTTTGACACAACTATCCACCATGTCCTGAACAGAATTACGACAATCAACCTCTATACTGCGAACAAAAATGTTTGAAAAATCCTCTTCCTCAATATAGGAGCTTCCATTATAGGAACAAAATGCCATAATGTCATCGTTTGAATGTGTCTTTGAAAACAAGCCGTGTTGAATATAGCCCTTCTTGTTCAACCATTTTACTATTTCTTCAATGTCTTTTGCATAATGCTGATCATACGCCCTAACAATTCTGGGTTGTTGATACCAACTTAAAAAAGTTTCGCGCAACGCCTCTTGTTCTGTTTTTCCGTTTTCCATGGCGTTTTCAAAAACCGCGGAACAATGGCTCCGATTCTTATGTTCCTCCCAAACATTTGGAGCATACTGTTTACATTGATGAACAAACAGGGCTTGTTTGGCGTTTGCATCAGCCTCCATCGCGCGATGTTTTCGAAATGTTGATTCGGCCGTATAAAGTTCTATTTCTTCAATTTTACCTTTCGTTTGCAAAGCGTGGGTTGCTTCATGAACAAACGTACTGGTAAGCATCTCCGTAGAAACGGCAGAATTTAAAGCGATTTTATTACCGAGTTGATATCCTCGGGTAACCATTCCTTCTTCAGCTTTTATATTTTCAAAAGATATTGAAAGACCTTTTAATTCCGGTGTTTGAACCAGACGCGCCATTGTCTGGCGACCGATCGGCGTCCGCATAACCGTATCGACGATTTGTTCGAAACGTTTCGTTTCGGCCTCGGCATTTCCACTCGGAGAAGGTACGAAACTTTTCATAAGAGTTTCTTTAACATAACCAGAAGAGTTTTTTATCTTTGTAGCAGAAATATCAACCATGATTAAAATCTCCTTAACCATAGCTTTTATGGTACAGCAGCCATAAAAAAATATCAATTAAATACAGGCGGTATTAATTGCTTGCCCGTTTTCATGAAAGCGGCTAATGTTGGACATTCTTTTTAATCAAGGAGCTGAAAAATGAACAAATCTCAATTAATCGCGGAAATCGCAAAGAACGCCAGCGCTTCCAAGGTCGCCGTAGAAGTCATTTTGGACGAAGCGATTTGCGCCATTACCGAAGCGTTGAAAAAAGGCGAAGATGTCCGTTTGGTCGGTTTCGGCACATTCAGCGTTTC
>JAZNBT010000137.1:0-1781 GCA_045587165.1 Alphaproteobacteria bacterium
GCTTTGCACGTCGTCGCGCTGTAGGCCGGTTGTGTCCTTGTATATCTTGAAAAAGGCCCCAGGCAAATGCAAGCCCGTTATTTTCCCCAGGCGGACGCCGTTCACTGATATATAAAACGTGATCCGGCCCGCGTCGTTTATAGCCTTTACTGTTATTTTTGTTTCCGGAAATTCCAATATAATTCCCTTAAAAGGTGCCGGGCTTTGTCGTACTAGGTCAATATTGTTATCACGCCATTTTAAAAGCGTTTCAACGTCCGCACTTAATAAAATAATTTTGTCCATGTTATTTCCCCCTGGTATAAGAAAAGCCCCAAAACGGGGCTATTTTTTGTAATTGTTTGTTAGCTTGAAAATGATTGATAAAGGTAAATATATAATAATCACAATAATATAAATTAAGATCAATTTACCGCCCCCCATGCCGCGTTGATCCGGTCCGCCTGGCCTGGCGTCGCTTGTATGCTGATATGGTAACCGGATCCGCAGCCGGAAACGGCCGCCAGGACCGCGCCCGCCTGGCGTACAATGTCCATAAATGTATATTTTTCGTTTTCTGTTGATAAATAAATACTATAGTTTTCCATGATTAAGCCCCCTTGTAAAATTCGCCGTTTTCGGTGAAATACCATTCGTTACAGTCCGCCGCGTCGGCGAAATATTCAAAGCTGCAGCTGAATTCTATTTCAGCGTCCCAGGCCCGGAAAAAGTTGGCCAGGCACTCATGAATTAATTCGTCGTATGAGTTGAAAAAACGCTTATAATGCAAGCAATCAATAACGGGCTGCAAAATATCATAGTCACAAAAAACACCGGTTAACGGGAGATCGTAAAAGGATTTAGTTATTTTTGAATGTCGGAATTTATAGGTATATTTTCCGTCGATGTATTCGCCCCGGGTGCTGTAGTATTTCCCCTTTAGAATGTGATCCGCGTAATTATTCCAAATGAATCTGGCCAGGCGGACCGGGTCCCCCGTGGGCGCGTCCACGGCGTCGCCGGCCGTGACGTAATCAAAGGACGGATTAAAAAGCATGCTGCCCACATCGTAATGATATACGTCGATATCAAAGATTTTTTCAAAGGCCGCCAGCGTGGCGCGGAATTCGTCCCCGTGATCGTCGGAAAAGTCCATGCTGGATTTTTCCCATGCCTGGCGTTGTGCTTTTTCGCTTAATTCGTGGAATTCATAAATATTTGTTGTGATCGTTTTCATTGGTTTTTGTCCCCCGTCTCATTAAAATAATAATTGTGGTATGTTTGCCATTTTGCCAGCTGGTACACGGTAACAAGTTGCTTTTTCCAGGCGTCCCAAATTTGGGCGGCGTCCATTTGGTGTATTTCTTGCGTATAGGTAACACGCGGATTATTGGGATCCGCGGAACAAATAATAGTGTTCATTGGTTATTTTCCTTTCTTTCCGTAAAGTTGATTGCATTTCCCAAACGCTGAAAAGTTTTAGCTTTGTTGTCGTAACGGATAAACCACGTAAAATTGTGATCGTGTTCTATTACATAGTTATTTGTATAAATTTCTATTGAAATATCGTTTGCATGGTATTTCTTTCTAAAATAGTTAACCTTTTTTATGGCGTGTTCTTTATCCAGCCAGGCGGAAAGCCAGGGATTGGATCCGTCCGTAAAAGTAACATGTACTAACATTTAGTTTTCCCCCTTTAGAATTCCGTGGAATATTTCCAGCGCGTCGGCGTCGGACGCGGCGGAAAATCCGCCCGACGGCCAGCCCCCTATTTTCATTTTGTAACGATCCGCCCCGGTTTT
>JAZNBT010000138.1:0-3895 GCA_045587165.1 Alphaproteobacteria bacterium
AGGGGCGGATCTGTTCTGCCTGCGACAGGGGACTTCACCGCAATACGGTGTCGGTAATTCCACCGAAGGACACAAAGCCGGAATGCCGGCTGCGGCTGCGGTCATCGCCGAATTATTTCAAGACAAACCGTCTTCTGTCGCTGTTTTTGAAGTAGACGAAGGTTGGTGGTTCATCGCCATTCGAAACGACTTGATTCTGTCCGAAGAAGATATGTTGTATCTGAATGAAGAAGACGCCAAGCGGGCTTTTTATGCGATGATGGCCGTTCCCGACTGGGGAAGGAAAATTGCGCCGGCATCATGGGAAATCGAAGGTACGGAAGAAGTCGATCTGTGGGATATATTAAAATCTTCCGGCAGCTCGAAGCTGATGCATATCAACAAAGCCGCGCGTCAGAAAATGAAAATGATCGCCATCGGCGCCGGAGTTCTTGTTCTGCTGATCGGTTGGAAATTGATTTCGGGATTGTTTTTTGCGGAAGAAAAACCGGTCATCAAACCTTTGGCTCCGTTAAAACCCCTATTTGAAGAAGAAGCGCCTCCTCCGCAAGAGGTCATCGTTCGCCCATGGGAAAAGCTGGTCGTTACCGAGGATTTGCTTAATCGTTGTCAAGCGGCGACAATGCAGGTCAAAACGATGATCGTTCCGGGATGGACGATGGGACAGGTTTCATGTTCCCCCGCGGGTCTTTCCACAACATGGACGATGCAATGGGGGCATTTGGGTTGGATAAAACGCGCTTTTGAAGAATATAATACGCGTGAAGTGGATTTCCTGATTGACAATGCGGGTAAGACGGCCGTTGCCACGCTTTCTATCGGCGATGTCGCACTTCATTCGCAGACGCCGAAAATGATGACCTATGAAGCGCGTGAAGAAATAAATGACATTTTCCAAGCCATCAATATGCAGATTAATTTGTCAGAAGAAAAACCGACCTTGAAAGTCGGAACCAGTTATAACGGACTGGGAACAGAGGTAAAGCGCATTGATACATATCCGCGTTTGAAATTTTCGTTTTCTTCCGATTTACCGATGGAAGAATGGCTGAGCTTTTTTAATAAATTTCCGGCATTGGAAATTGTACAGTTAAATTACGATCCGAATGACAACATCTGGACTTATGAGGGACAAATCTATGAACCAATTTTTTAAAAAACATATTTGGCTGGCAGCTATGGTTATTTCCGTATCTGCATCGGCAGTAAACGCAGATGATTTGTTTGACGATTCCTTTTTTGCGGATCCGGCTCCCGTTGATGCGGTAAAACCGGCAGACACACCGAAGACAGACGCTCCCGCGCAGGAAGAAACAAATAAAGCCCCCGCTGATGTCCAGAATCCCGAAGCGGCACCTGCAGAAACGCCGACCATGCCGGAACCTGCAATTCCCGCTCCCGAACCGGCGGAACCGCAATTAGCTCCGGACATTCCGGCGCCCGTGTCCGATCCGGCACCGTCGCTGAGTATGGATGTACCGCCTCCTCCAGCGAATATTCCCGCGCCGACAACGGCTCCCGGTCTGACATTCGATTCGCCCAGCGCCGGATCAATGAATTTGTCGACACCCCCCAGTGAACAAATTTTGGGAAAAGTTTCCAGTGATATTTTCCGTGAAATGGCGGAAATGGAACGTGAAAACAATACGTTGATGTTGCAGTTAAAACGTGAACAGCTGCGTTCTGAAATTGACGCGCTCAAAACATCAAATCGTCAAATGCTGTTTGATGAAATTGAACGTCGTGAAAAAATGACACAGGCGCGTTTGGAATGGGAATTGGCTCAGGATTTAAAGCGTCAGGAAGCTTTGGAAAGAAAGCAAAGAGCCGAAATTCGCCAAAAACAAATCGAAGCCGCTCTAAAACGCGAAGAAGATCGTCGAATCCAGAAAATGAAAGACGAAGAGGCGGCTCGAATTAAAAAGGAAACCGAAGAAAAAGAAAAACAGAAAAAGGAAAGAGCCGAATTAAAGAAAAAATACGACGCGCTTTCTCTGGCTCGTTTAAATAAACTTCAGCCTGTTTTGATGGCCGCCGCCAGACCGGCGAAAATCAAACGTTCTGCCTCATCGCGTATTCCTAAGGCATTGACGGCGACGGGAGAAGACATGCTGACAAAGAAAAAAGCCGGCGAAGCGTTAACAACCGAAATCCCCGCAGAAGGAGAAAACGAAAAAGCACGCGAGGCGGCCTCGACTTTATATGCCGTTTCGGAAATCCGCGGCACGGCCGGAGCTTTAATCGCAAAATTGATTTCCAAAAAAGAAAAGACAACCTTTTTTGTGAAAAAATCAACTATTCTGCCGACGGGTCACACGGTTATCGACATTGACAAAGATTTCGTTCTGGTTCAAATCGGTAAAGACAAAGAAATGATCGGTTTCCCGTCTGCGGGTTTGTTATCCGATCAATCGTCCGACAGATCTTCTTCCTCGCAGCAAGATAGAGATAGAGATAGAGACAGGGACGATAACGACCGGAATAACTCGAGAGAGCGTCAAGAAGAAAAACGATCCGAACGGCGCCGCAGAACATCTTCACCGATTTCGGCGACGGCCGGCGCAGGCCCCGTCTTTTCAGGAGCCAGTTTGGCCAGATAAATAATCGTTTCGACAGGGAATTCGTTTCCCTGTCGGCGTTTAAGGACTATACGCCGTACAGAAAAAGGTTGAACAACTATGTCGTTACCAGCTAAAGCAAAAACAGGTGCCGCTTCGCAAAATACGCAAAGCGGTTCTGCCGCGCCTGCACAAGCGGGAAAGGCGGCGCCTAAAAAAAGTTCGGAAGTTTTAAACGAACTGTTTGCAAGCGGTAAATGTATTACGGCTCCTTCGGGATCTTTTCCTGTAAAAGACGACACCCGCACCTTGTTGGCTTTATTCGATACCGGACGTTTTCTGGTCAGTTCGGAACACAAATTCGACGGACGCGTGTTAAGTTTTGAAGTTTTGGCCAGAAAAAAGAAACTGCAGGTTCACAAAGCCGAATATGTCCCGTCCAATCTGATCAAAGCCATTTACGAACGCGCCGAAAAAGAAGCTCCTGAAGAAGTCCCTGAAGAAACAGGCAGTGCGGCCGACCTTGATCAGCTGCAAATGCAAAAAGACTACGTCGCTGTTTTAAGCAAAGCTGCCGCCGTCAAAGTTTCAGATATTCACGTTGTCGTCGGGACACATAAAACGCAAATTATGTTCCGTCAAAACGGTATGATGCAGGTCGTTATGGAAAATACGAAAGAATGGGGAGAAGCTTTCGTACGTGCGGCATTTGCTTCTTCCGATATTTCAGATGCAAACTATGCGCAAAACGAATATCAGGCGGCACAAAAAATCGGGGACGCACCGCTGCGCGGCTCAAACGGCAAACTGCGTCTGCCCAAATTGGTTTTAGGGGTACGTCTGCAATTCAATCCGATCGCGTTCGGTACGCGTTATCTGGTTATGCGTCTATTGTATGCCGATGAAGATCCCGATAACGCGGGCGATTTAATGGCGCTAGGGTATACGCAGCGTGAATCCGATATGTTTTACCGTCTGCGAGCCGTACCGATCGGTATTATCATTGTGGCAGGCCCGACGGGATCCGGAAAATCGACGACTTTGCAGCGTAATATGATTTCTTTGTTGCAGGAACGCAACTATGAATTAAATCTGATCACCGTGGAAGACCCGCCAGAATATCCCATTCCCGGCGCACGGCAAATGCCGGTGACGAACGCCAATACCGAAGCATTGAAGGAACAGGAATTTACAAAAGCGTTGGCGGCCTCGTTGCGTTCCGACCCCGACATGTTGATGATCGGGGAAATCCGTACTCTGTCTTCTGCGCAATTGGCATTTAAAGGCGCTTTGTCGGGGCACGGAGTGTGGTCAACATTGCATGCGAACTCCTCGCC
>JAZNBT010000139.1:0-5328 GCA_045587165.1 Alphaproteobacteria bacterium
ATGGCTACGATCCGACTTGTAATCGAAGGGGTTCCCGCCCAAATCCCGTTAAGCGAACAAGATATTCAGACGGCTTTAAATCGCAGGAAACCGGGACAGTCTGAATTTACGACTCAACGTCGGGAAACCGACACCGTTCAAATCCTGTCCGGCGTGTTTAACGGACAAACGGCCGGCACACCGATCGGTTTGTTAATCAACAACACCGATCATCATTCCGCCGACTATTCGGCCATTGCCGAAAAATTCCGTCCTTCTCATGCAGACATGCCCTACACCTTAAAATACGGCAACAGAGACTATCGCGGCGGCGGACGGTCTTCCGCGCGCGAAACGGCGATGCGCGTCGCCGCGGGAGCCGTTGCCTTGAAAGTTTTACGACATTTTCTGAAAAATACGTTTTCAATTACCGCGGGACTTATTCAAATCGGCAAAGAAAAGATTACCGAATGGGACGACGCTCAGATCAATCAAAATCCTTTTTTCTGTCCGGACGTCAACGCCCTGCCCCGTTTTGAGCGGCAATTAAAGGCCGCCGTCAAAAACGCCGATTCCGTCGGAGCCGTTATTGAAGTCAAAGCGATCGGTTTTCCGGTCGGCTTGGGCGAACCCGTTTACGACAGATTGGACGCCGATTTGGCCAAAGCGTTCATGAGCATTAATGCAGTCAAAGGCGTTGAAATCGGGGACGGTTTTGCCGCATCCGAAATGACGGGCAGTCAATTTGCCGATGAAATGTTTTCGGATCCGAAACAGCCGAACGGCATCGGTTTTAAGAGCAACCACGCCGGCGGAATTTTAGGCGGTCTGTCGACGGGACAGCCGATCATCGCCCGAATTGCCGTCAAACCGACGCCTTCCGTTGCGACACCGTTGCAGACAGTAACAACATGTAAAGAAAACACAACCGTTCAAACGACAGGTCGTCATGATCCGTGCGTCGGTATTCGCGCAGTTCCGGTCGTTGAAGCGATGACGGCATGCGTTCTTGCCGATCATTTATTGCGTTTGCGCGCTCAATATAATCTGTAAACGAGGAAAAAATGCCTTTATTTCCCGATTTTCCGGCGACTTCCGGCACAGAAAAACGTCCCGAAGAAAAGAAATCTTATTTCAGACGCATCGGACGTTTTTTTATTTTCTTTTTTTGCTTTATCGGAATTATTTTTTCTTCGGGCATTCTTTTTCGCCTTTATTCTCTGACGCTCGGAGCTTCTCCTCATGTTTTTGAACCCGATACCGTTCTGCGCTTAAACTTGGAAGACGAACTGTTTGAAACACGTCCGAACGATTTTATCGGCTCTTTAACATTCGGCAATCCGCCGACGATTGCGGACGTTGTCTTGGGGTTAAATCGCGCTGCGACCGATCCGAATGTTTCCGGATTGGTTGCCTATATGACAAAAACCTCCTTGCCCTTGGCTCAGATCCAAGAAATCCGTTCCGCCATACACGTATTAAAAAAAGCCGGAAAGAAAACCGTTTTTTACGCACCGACGATAGGAGAATTGGGCGGCGGACTGGGAATGTACTATTTGGCGACGGCCTTTGACGAAATCCGTATTCAACCGGGCGGAGAAATCGGACTGGCGGGCATTGCCGTTGAAACGCCGTATTTCAAAAAAGCGCTTTTGAAATGGGGAATAAAACCGTCATTTAACGCCAGATACGAATATAAAACCGGTGCGGATTCTTTGAATGCCGAAAGTATGTCCGCCCCCGAAAAAGAAAACTTAACCGATATTTTCAATAATTTTCTGGATGTTATGGCGGCAGACATCGCCAAAGATCGCCCCGCATTGCAACAAGCGAACGTAAAACAGATATTACAAAACGGTCCGTATTTCGCGGATCAGGCATTAAAAATGAAGCTGATTGATAAAGTCGAATACGCCGATGTTTTAGAAAATGAATTAAAAGATCAAAATGCCGAAGTTGTTGATGTTTTCGATTACGCAGAAGCGACCCGACCGGCCATTAACAATAAAACGCCCGTCATTGCTTATATTCCGGCGGTCGGGATCATTCAGTTCGGCGAATCCTTTTTCGCGGGAGATTCTTATCGTTCTATTTTAGGCGCTTCTTCTTTCAGCGGTATTTTACGCGAAGCGGCCGACGACGAAGCTGTCAAAGCCATCGTGATACGACTGGATTCTCCGGGGGGAGGCTATACATCTTCCGATGCGATACGCCGAGAAATAGAATATGTTAAAACCGTTTCGAAAAAACCGATTATTTGCAGCATGGGATCAACGGCGGCATCAGGCGGATATTTTATTTCTTTGGGCTGTGACAAGGTTTTTGCGGATCCGTTGACTTTAACCGGTTCCATTGGCGTTTTCGGCGGAAAGTTAGTCTTTAAAGACTTATTGGAAAAATTGGATATAACCGTAGATTCTTTGCAATTCGGCAAAAATGCCGGACTGTTTTCAATGGCTCGGGATTTTAATGCGGAACAGCAAAAATTCTTTAATCAAGCACTGGATCGCGTTTATCTGGATTTCACCGACAAAGTGGCAGAACGGCGCGGCTTTTCCGAAAAACAAACGGACGCGGTGGCTCGCGGCAGAGTTTTCACCGGCGATCAAGCGCGACAGAACGGTCTGATCGATGAAATCGGCGGATTATCCGACGCAATCAACAGTGCGGTCAGAGAAGCGAATTTACCTGCATCAACCTCGGTTGCGGAATTTCCGATCAACCCGACCAGAATAGAAATGCTGATCAGTTTGTTAAATTCGGATATGGCTCTTTCTTTGAAAAAAAATCTCCTGAAAAACGGCCTTATCCCGAACATAAAGCTGTGGTTGGAACGATTGACGCAAGGCGATTTTCGATTGTATTACCACGGATCGGGTTCTTTCTAAAAAAAATTAAGATTTTGTTCATTTTTTCGTCACGCTTTTGAAAATAATCGGGTATGATAAAAAAAGCCGTTATTTTAGGAGCCGGATATGAAACGTTTTGTTTTACTGTTTTTACTTGTTGTTTTATCGGGTTGCGCATCTTCAAACGCCGAAAAGAAAGAAACAATGTCTGCGACCGAAACAACCGTTCAGGCTGCCCCGCCAAAGATCAAAAAAACGACAGCGGCTTACATGACGGATCAGGAAAAAGAATTAAAGCAAATTTTAAGAAAGACACCTTTTTCCCTTTCACGTCAAAATAACATTCTGACAATGACTTTTTCAGGCTCGGCGATTTTTGCCGAAAACAGCTATCATCCGACGGGAAAAGCAATAGAAACACTTAAAAAAACGGCAGCGATTCTGTCGGCTTATAAAAAAACACGCATCAGTGTCATCGGTTATACGGATGGGATGGGGAAACCCGCCACTAATCAATTAATGAGCGAAAAACGAGCAGAAACAGTCGCAGATGTGTTAAAAAAAGCCGCAAAAATAGCACCTGTCCGTTTTTGGACAGAAGGACGCGGCAACGATAAAACGGCTGAAAATCAATCGCGTCACAACGGGGTGCAAATTATTTTAACGCCGACGTTCGTTCAATGAAAAAAACGTTTCTGTCTTTTCTTTGCTTTTTAATTTCCGGCTGTTCAAATCTGTTGTTCTTTCCGGAAAAAGAATTTGTCATGGATCCGTCCCGACTGGGTTTGCCTTATGAAAACCTTTCTTTGCAAACGACGGATGGCATAAAATTACATGCTTGGTTCATTCCGGCTTACTGCGAAGGAAAAACACCCTGTCCGGCAAAGGCCAATATTTTATATCTGCACGGAAATGCGGAAAACATTTCTTCGCATACATTCAGTATCATTTGGTTGATTTTATACGGATACAATTTAACGGCCTTGGATTATCGTGGTTTTGGAAAATCCGAAGGTTCCGTCAGCCTGTCCGGATCGGAAACGGACATTCATACGGCAATTAATTATTTATTGGAAAAATATCCCGATCTGCCTTTATTCGTATTCGGGCAAAGTATCGGCGCCTCATTAGCCGTTTCCGCGGTAGCTCAATCCGAACATCAAGACAAAATCGCCGGAGTGATTATTGACAGTGCGTTTTCAAAAACACGACGGATCGCTCGGGAAAAGGTTGGTCAGTTTTGGCTGTTTTGGCCATTCCAATACCCTATATCCTTTTTAGTTGCGGAAAACGATCCGGAAGGAAATATTTCCAAAATTACCGCCCCGAAATTATTTCTGACAACCGAAGACGATCAAACGGTTTTACCGCACCATACACGTCGATTGTATGCTAAAGCCGTCGCTCCCAAAGAATTGGAAATCGTGGCGAAAGGCGGACACATCCGCGCATTGAACAACGTACGCGTCAAAGACGTCTTATTAAAATTTATTGAAACGAACATTCCGGCGAAACAAACAAATTAATGCCGTTTTTTCCGTTTTGTTTCGCGGTCTTTCGGACGCCCTTTGTTTTCATACGGATTCTTGGCCTTACGCATAATGATACGAATGGGTACGCCTTCAATCCCCAAATCCTGCCCTAATCCTTTAATCAAATAGCGCAAATAGGATTCTGGCAACTTTTCCGGATTACTGGAAAACAACGCGAAAGTAGGCGGTCTGGTCTTTGCCTGAGTGATATACTTTAACGGTATCGGTCTTTTTGTCGCAGACAAGGGTGGCGGAGAAATTTCGACCATTTTTGCCAGCCAACGATTTAAACGCCCCGTAGAAATACGGCTGTTCCAAACGGCATACACATCAAAAACGGCCTGCATCAATTTATCCAGACCTTCGCCGGTTCTGGCCGAAATAGCGACAGTTTTCAGCCCCTTTACCTGAGTCAAAGAAGTGGAGATTCGATCGTTTAATCGGGCAAAAGCCTCTTTTTTATCTCGTACGGCATCCCATTTATTCACGGCGATTACCAATGCCCGTCCTTCATCCATGACTTGACGCGCAATTGTTAAATCCTGCTTATCCAATATGGCGTCCGCATCTAAAACCAAAATAACGACCTGAGCCAAAAAAGCCGCCCTTTTCGTATCCGCGGCAGACAACTTTTCCAGATCGTCCTCAACTCTGGCGCGCCGACGCAGTCCGGCGGTATCCGTCAAGCGCAAGGAACGCCCTTTATATGTCCAGTCAATCGAAATGGAATCCCGCGTCAAGCCCGCCATCGGTCCCGTCAACATCCGGTCTTCACCGATCAGACGATTGACCAACGTCGATTTACCGACGTTCGGGCGTCCGACAATCGCTAAATCAATCACACGATCCGACAGATTTTCCTGAACAACCGTTTCATCATTCAAATCTATCGGCTGATCGTCTTTTTTCTTGCGCCGTTCACGTTTTTCTTTGGGAGTTTCCTGTTCGTCTTCGGGTTCTTCCGTGCG
>JAZNBT010000140.1:0-10290 GCA_045587165.1 Alphaproteobacteria bacterium
CATGTCCAAAACGGCATCCAGTTTCGCGGCCAAATCCGCGGCATCGCCGTGCTTGAATAAAAATCCCGTTTCGCCGTCGACGATCGTTTCCGTCGCGCCGCCGTGGTCGGGACCGATCACGATGCGTCCCATCGCCTGCGCTTCCGGTACGACGCGGCCGAATGCTTCGGGATCCGTCGAAGCCGATACGACGATGTCGGATAACATATAGGCCGCATCCATTTCGCTGCAATGATCAACAAAATGAACGATTGAGCTCAGTCCCAGTTTTTTTGTCTTTCTTTCCAATTTGCGCCTGTAGGCTGTTCGCCCCTGATCGGAACCGACAAAAACGCAACGGATGTTTTTATTTTTCATCATGGATAAAGCGTCAAGCATTAACAGTTGCCCTTTCCATCGGGTTAAGCGTCCGGGCAGCATTATGACAGGCAGATCTTCGGGTAAACGCCATTTCTGGGATAAGGCGATTAAGCGTTCGGCGGATACTTTCGCAACGTCAAACCGGTCGATATCCACGCCGCGGTGAATGACGTTGATATTGTCCGCCGAAACGGTTTTAAAATTATCCAGAATATATTTTTTGATAAAATTCGATACGGCGATCGTAATTACACCGTCCGTCATGACCTTATTATAGCCTCGTTTGATCTTCAGCGGTCCCATGTTATATGCACCGTGAAAAGTCGTTACAAGAGGAACTCCTGTCATTTCGCACGCCCATTTTGCGCTCCAAGCCGGTGCTCGGGATCTGGCGTGGACGATATCGACGTTTTTTTCTTTGATGATCTTAGCCAGTTTTTTTGCGTTCCTGCGCATAACGAAATAATTTTTGGAATAAACGGACATTGCAATATGTTCCGTTCCCATACGTTCCAGATCGCGAACCAGCCGCCCGCCACCGGAAACGACGACGGATTGCCAGCCGGCTTCACCTAAAGCCGAAGCTATTTCCGTCGTTCCTCTCTCTACGCCGCCTGTTTCCAATCGCGGCAGAATTTGTAAAATAACGGGTTTGTTTTCTTGTGTCGTCATTGTCATTATCCAATTTAAAAATTACATCGGTCCGCCATAAGGACGGCGTTCTTTATAACCGGCATTTTTCATGCAAGCCGCATAACGCCAGTAAATAACGGTTTTTGAAGGGGTTGCCGTGTTGACAAAAACGGGCATGGCGCCGGGATACGGGGAAAAATTTCCCCAAATGCCTCCGTTTTTCAGGTCTAAACGCAAATTCAGCAATTCGGGAGCGAACGGATCCGTTTTAATTGTTTTCCATGGCCAGAAGTCCGCTTCCTGTAAGCATCGGTTGTGATCTTGGACGAAACGTTCGGCGCCCGTATTTTCTTTAGCCCAGTAATAAACGCGTGTCGGTGAAGATAAACAACCGTTTAACAACAGGCAGGAAACAATCAGACATAAGAAACGTTTCATGTTTTTTTCCTTGTTTCGTTTTTAAAAATCCAAATCGCCGTAATGAGGAGCCGGAATAATGCCGGGAATGCGGTCGGCTAAAATTGTTCGGAAGGACGGTCTTGATTTGACGCGTGCGTACCAATTTTTACTTTCTTCGAAAAGAGACTGATTGTTTTCCGTTTTATCCCAAGGAACTTCGCCGATATAATCTAAAACGGACAGTTGTGCCGCCGCGGAAAAATCAGCCATCGTGAAGACTTCGCCGGCCAACCAGTTACGTTGCTTTAACAGCCATTCCATATACTTCAGATGACCGATCAGGTTTATTTTTCCTGCGCGAATCGAATCTGAATCCGGTGCTCCGCCGGCCAGTCTTTTTATGATTTTTTCGCCGGCCAGATAAGTTGTCACCTCTTTGTAAAATTTATCGTCAAACCAATCGCATAAACGCCTGACTTCGGCTTTATCACGGGCATAAGCGCCGAACAATGGACGCGAAGTTATTTCGTCAATATATTCGCAGACCGGACGGTGGCCGCACAGGATATGACCGTCCGCCTCTTCCAAAACAGGGGTTTCTCCGGCAGGATTCAGTGTTAGAAAATTCGGATCGAATTTCCATGTTTCTATTGTTTTTGTCGTGAAATCCAATCCTTTTTCGGCCAACATCAGCCGCACTTTGCGGGAAAAAGGATCAGCCTGATGATGGTACAGCGTATACATTTGCGGTCTTCCTGAAAAACGACAATTCTTTTTATTCTTAACAAAAATTAGTTTATAGCTTGTAAATAATTAAAAAAAACTTCACAGTGAGAAATCATTTCAAAAGAGAAAGGGAGCTTTTTTATGTTGCAAACGATTGTGTTGGCCTTGATACAAAGTGCCGCCGAGTTTTTGCCGGTCAGTTCCTCGGGGCATTTGATTTTAGCTCCGCATTTGTTCGGTTGGCAAGATCAGGGTATGTCAATGGATATCGCATTGCATATAGGGACGCTTTTTTCGGTTTTGATTTATTTTAGGCGTGACGTTGTTTCCGCGATGAGGGGGGGCTTTGAAATTTTACGGCGTCGTTTTGATACGCCGCAGGCGCAGTTGGTGTTAAAGTTGGGGGTTGCCTGTATACCTGTTTTTTTGATAGGAGCTTTTTTCCACGATTATATTGAAAATGCGTTCAGAAGTCCGCATGTCATCGCAGTTACGGCGATCCTGTTCGGGATTTTATTATATGCGGCGGATCGATCGGGTAAATCTTCCGGCGATATTGAAAATATGCGGCTGAAGGATGCTTTTTTAATCGGTGTTGCGCAAGTGTTGGCGTTGATTCCGGGAGTCAGTCGCTCGGGAATTACGATGACAGCGGCCAGAGCTTTGGGGATTAATCGTGAAGAAGCCGCCCGTTTTTCAATGTTGCTGTCCATTCCGACAATCGCGGCCGCCGGCGCTCTCGGTTTATTGCGGTTAATAACGGAGCCTGCGATAAACAATCCGCCCGCGAATGAAATTTTGATCGGTATGGCGGTGGCGTTTTTCGGCGGAGTTTTGGCTATCGGAGTTTTGATGCGGTGGCTGAAGCATTCGTCTTTTGCGATTTTTGCGATTTACCGGATTGCTTTGGGAATATTCCTTTTTTATGTTTTTTGATTTTTTTTGTTGACGAAAAGCTTTCTTCGTAATAAAAAAACTGCCGTAGCTTGTTTTGCCCAAATGGCGGAATTGGTAGACGCGCTAGCTTCAGGTGCTAGTACTCGCAAGGGTGTGTAGGTTCGAGTCCTATTTTGGGCACCAAGACAAGTTCTAAAGGCAAGGGGCGGTTAAAGCCCCTTTCTTTTTTGAACAAAAGGGGAATAACATCAATGACGCAAATTTATTTTCATGAAGGGGATTTGCCTTCTTCGGTTCGTTTTTCAAAAGCCGTTGCCGTTGATACCGAAACAATGGGACTGCAAATCCATCGTGATCGGCTGTGCTTGATCCAGTTGGGGGACGGACAGGGAAACTGTCATATCGTCCGTTTTAAAAAAGGGCAATATGACGCGCCGAATTTAAAGGCGTTGCTGCAAGACGATTCCGTATTGAAAATTTTCCAGTATGCCCGTTTTGATGTGGCCGCGTTATATTTGTATCTGGGTGTCGTTTGCTCGCCGGTTTATTGTACCAAGGTAGCTTCTAAAATCGCCAGAACAAACGCGCCTTCGCACAGTTTGAAAGCGTTGTGTCAACAGCTTTTGAATGTTGAATTGGAGAAAGAACAGCAGTGTTCCGACTGGGGGGCGGATAATTTAAGTGAAGAACAGCTGAAATATGCCGCAAACGACGTGTTGTATTTACATGCTTTGAAAGAAAAACTGGACGGGTTGCTTGAACGTGAAGGCCGGACGGCGTATGCTCAAGCTTGTTTTGATTTTTTGCCGCACGTCGGTAAAATGGATGTCGCGGGATTTGATTGCGCGGATGTTTTGACTCACTGATTTTTTTTGACAGGATGTTTTATTATGCTGATGCCTGATGATGTTTTGAAAAGCGCCCATCGTGTTTTAGACTTGGAAAGCAAATCTTTAAAGCTGTTGTCCGACAGTTTGGATGATTCTTTTGTTCAAGCCGTTTATACGATTAATGCGACCAAAGGGCGCGTTATTGTTACCGGTATGGGAAAAAGCGGTCACGTCGGACGCAAGATTTCGGCGTCCTTGGCTTCTTTGGGGACGACGGCGTATTTCGTTCATCCCGGCGAAGCCAGTCACGGTGATTTGGGGATGATTGAACCCGAAGATATCGTAATCGCTTTGTCAAATTCCGGTGAAGCCCCCGAATTAAGCGACATTATCGCTTTTTGTCGTCGATTTAACATTAAACTGATCGGCATGACGGGACGCCGCGACAGCACTTTGGCGCGCCAGTCTGACATCGTTTTATGTCTGCCACCCATTCACGAAGCGTGCCCGTTCGGTTTGGCTCCGACAACATCGACAACGTTGATGTTGGCTTTGGGGGATGCGTTGGCAATTGCGTTATTGGAGCTGCACAATTTTTCCAAGGACGAATATAAACTGCGTCATCCGGGCGGAAAACTGGGTAAGCTGATGTTGACGGTCGCCGATTTGATGCACAAAGGCGATGAAATGCCGTTGGTCGATCCGGATTTGGGAATGTCTGAGGCTTTGGTGGAAATGAGCGGCAAGGGCTTCGGTTGTTTGGGGGTTGTCGATAAATCCGGTAAATTCTGCGGGGTGTTTACTGACGGTGACTTGCGTCGCGCAATGGCTCCGGATTTGTTGGAAAAGAAAATCAGTGACGTGATGACGTCAACTCCGACGACGACGACGGCAAACACATTGGCCATTGATGCTTTGCGTATTATGAATACAACCGGCAAGGGAATTACCAGTCTGTTCGTTTTGGATGAACAAAAAAAGCCTGTCGGATTGCTTCATATGCACGATTGTCTGCGTGCCGGGGTTGCTTGATGGCAAATAAAGTCGTTGACATCAGCGATGTAAAGTGGGGTAAAACCCAAACCAAAGGAGCCGCCGAATGGCAATCCCGACAAAAAAGACGCATGCGTCATCATTCTCGGTTGGTTATTTCTTTAAAGGTGTTGTTCCCGAGCTTGGCTGCGGTAATGGTCGGGCTGGTGATCTTGTGGCCCCAGATGAAAGCTCAACAGGAAGAGGCGGTTTCTTTGATCGCGTCCGAAGTGGATCAGTTGAATTTGCCGGACGATCAGGCTATGGTTAATCCGCGTTTTTTCACCGTGGATGAAAAAGGCGAACCGTTTAATCTGACTGCCGAAACCGCTTTTGAGCTGCCCGGTGAAACGCGGCGTGTTCAGTTGGATATGATCAAAGCCGATTTGTTAATGCAAAACGATCGTTGGTTTGCTTTGGATGCCGAAGTCGGAGTTTATTCTCAGGCTGACGATACAATGGAATTGCTGCGTCAAGTCAATCTGTATACCGAAACGGGTGAAGAAATTGATACGACGCAAGCGTTGATAAATATAAAAAATCGGGATATTGTCGGGTCAGAGGACATTTTTTTGCGTACACCGTCCGGTCATGCGCGCGCTCAGGGATTTTCGGTGACACAGGACGGAACGGTAATCAAGCTGACGGGAAAGACACGGGCGGTCTTTTATCCGAAAGACGGGGAAGAATAAAATGCGCGGCTGGTGTCGATTATGGTTTTATTTGATTTTTTTCAGTGTTTTTTTGCCTTTTGACGGATTGGCCGCCGCCGCTAAAAAACAGCAGGTTGTTTTAACATCCGAAGGCGGGTTGGAATGGGACAGTAATAAAAAGACGCTGACGGCCGAAAAAAAAGCATTGGTCGTACGCGGTGAAACTGCTTTGGGAGCAGATAAAATCACGGCGTATTATAAGGATGGTCCGGACGGTAAAGACAGCGAAGTTTATCAGGTCAAGGCGTTCGGAAACATTATTATTAAGACGCCCAAGCAATCTGTCTATGCGGATACTGCCGTATACGAAATCGAAAAGTCGGTAATTATTCTTAAAGGAAATCCGGTTAAGCTGTTTGCAGGCCAGGAACAGATGACGGCAAAGGTGTTGGAGCTGTGGCAAAATGAAGACATGGCTGTTGCCCGTCGGGATGTTGTCGCACAAAAAGATGTTCGCCGTCTGGAAGCCGAAGTCGTCAAAGCCTACTTTGCCAAAGCGGGCAATAAAACGCAGGTGGAAAGGTTTGAGGCCGAAGATAACGTTGTGATCTCCAATAACAAGGAAAAGGTTCAAGGGGATTTCGGTGTTTATCTGGTGGATAAGGAAACGGCTACCTTGCGGGGAAATGTTAAAATCTCTCAAGGAAATAACTTTATTGTCGGTGAAGTCGCCGATATAAATATGAAAACGGGCGTTAGCCGCTTGCAAATGCTGTCTGAAAAGGGTAAATCTAAAGGACAGGTTCGCGGTGTTTTCGTTCCGGACAGTGCTCAAAAGAAAAAGCCGGCCGCCGCCGAAAAACAAAATGAACCTGCCGTTTTAAAGGAAAGTGAAAGTGTTGACGGACGCAAAACAGACGAAAAACTCATCAACCCCCTTGATAAAGGGAAATAGCGAAACGCCGCGTCTGGCCGCGTCTACGGACATGGGGCTGCGGGCGAAATGTCTGTCCAAAGCATACAAAAAACGGCCGGTGTTGCGAAATGTTTCTTTTAAGGTTGATCGCGGCGAAGCCGTCGGGCTGTTGGGGCCGAACGGAGCGGGGAAAACAACATCTTTTTATTGTATTACGGGCTTGATTACACCTGATTCCGGTACGGTTACGGTGGATGGTATCGATGTTACGTCTTTGCCGATGTATCGCCGCGCACGTCTGGGAATCGGTTATTTACCGCAGGAAGCATCCATTTTCCGCAGTTTGAACGTTGAAAACAATATTCGAGCGATTCTGGAAGTAGTCGAACCCCGTTGGGACAGGCGTGAAGAAATGTTGGAAGAGTTGCTGAACGAATTTTCCATTTCCCATTTGCGACGCGCTCCCGCTTTGGCTTTGTCGGGCGGTGAACGTCGCCGTGTTGAAATCGCCCGCGCCTTGGCTTCTTCGCCTTCTTTTATTTTATTGGATGAACCGTTGGCCGGAATTGACCCGATTTCGGTCGGTGAAATCAGGGATTTGGTGTCGCATTTGAAACATCGCGGCATCGGTGTTTTAATTACGGATCATAACGTCCGCGAAACATTGGATATTATTGATCGTGCCTATATTTTGCATGACGGCGTTGTTTTAATGGAAGGCGATCCGCAGGATGTCGTTCGTCACGAAGATGTGCGCCGCGTTTATTTGGGTGAAAAATTCGCATTGTAGTTTTCGGCAGAGGAGGGGATAGACAATGTCCTTGACACCTCGTCTGGACTTACGCCAAACACAGACATTAGCGATGACTCCTCGTCTGCAACAGGCGATCCGGTTGTTGCAGATGTCCGCTTTGGAATTGGAGGCCGCCGTTGCCGAAGAACTGGAAAACAACCCTTTTTTGGAACGAGAAGGTACGACGGAACAAACCGATTTTTCTGATGACGCATTTTCTTTTGAAAACGAAAATGCGGCGGGCGCGATTTCTTTGATTGATTCCGCCGGACAGGAAGAAGCTCCCCCCGATACAAATGACATATCGACCGAAGACAGCTTTTATGAGCAAGCGGCGGATGAAAGTGAAACTTTTGACGGCGGGTTTGATTTTGCGTTGGATCCGTGGTCCGGATCCGGTGCTTTAGGGGAAAACGACGGATCTTTTTCCGCGGTTGATTTATGCGCCGCGCCGCGACAGACGCTGCATGACGCGTTGATTTCTCAAATCAATGTTTCTTTCCTTGACGAGGACGATCGACGAACGGCCTTTGCGTTGTTGGAACGGTTGGATGAAAACGGTTGGTTAAACGGCGAAACGAACGATATTTGCTCGGCGGAAAAGTTGTCCGAACTGTTGCCTGTGTTGCAAGGTTTTGCGCCGACGGGAATTTTCGCCCGTAATTTAAGCGAATGTTTGGCTTTGCAGTTAAAAGAAAAAGACAGATGCGATCCGGCTATGGCGGTTATGTTGGAACATTTGGATTTAATCGCCGGACGGGAATATAAAAAATTGTCAAAATTATGCGGCGTGGATGAAGACGATATAGCGGATATGATTGCCGAAATCAGACGATTGAATCCGAAACCCGCCGACGTTTTTGAAACGGAAACGCCGAATGTTTTAATTCCGGATGTTTTGGTGCGTCGTGACAAAGTCGGGAATTATGCCGTTGAATTAAATCAGGCCGTTTTACCGCGAGTGTTGATCAATCGGACATATGCAGCGGAAATATCCGTCGCCGCTCAAAAGGATAAGGCCGCCAAAAAGTTTTTAACGCAGCATATGTCTTCGGCGAATTGGTTGGTCAAAGCTTTGAATCAACGAGCGGAAACGATTTTAAAGGTCGCGAGTGAAATCGTGGATCGGCAAAAAGATTTTTTTCAATACGGGGAAAAAGCTTTAAAACCCATGGTGTTAAGGGATGTCGCCGAAGCTGTCGGGATGCATGAAAGTACAGTCAGTCGTGTAACTGTTCATAAATATCTGGCCTGTTCGCGGGGCGTGTTTGAATTGAAATCCTTTTTTTCACAGGCTTTGGAAAGCCGCAACGGGGATGACGCAGTATCTGCTCAGGCCGTGCGTCGGCGAATCAAAGAATTGATCGAAGCGGAGAAAAAAGAAAATATTCTGTCCGATGAATCTTTAGTCTATCTGTTGAAACGGGAAAATATAGACATCGCACGCCGGACTGTCGCCAAATACAGGGAATCCATGGGGATTCCGACATCCGCTCAAAGGAAAAGGGATAAACGTCTGAAAAGCTGATTTTTATGTCCGTATGCAACATTTTCTTGACTTACGGCGCGCGGGGTCGTACTTTTTCGCTTTAGGCGGTGGAAAGCCGCTACAGGATTTAACTTTTAACAAATGAGAACGGCACTATGAAAATTGCTATTACAGGGAAACAAATCGACATCGGTACCAGTCTGCGCGCTTATGTTGAAGAACGTATTGAAAATACCGTTAAAAAGTATTTTGAAACGCCTTTGAACGCTTCCGTTGCTTTTTCCAAAGAAGGAAACCTCATCAAAGCGGATATTTCCGCCCATCCGATGAGCAGCGTTTTAATTCAAGGGTCTTCTTCGAATGCTGATGCTTATGCCGCTTTTGATGCTGCTAATGATCGTATTGCCAAACAGCTGCAGCGTTATAAAAAGCGTTTGACCAGCCACAAGGCTTCTGCCGAAACGGTTAATTTTGCCGTTATTGAACCCGAAAAAGAATCGGAAGAAGATACGTTGCCTCAGGATGAATCCGCTCCCGTCGTCGTTGCCGAAATGCAGTCCGAATTGCCGTTGTGCACAGTCAGCGGTGCGGTTATGCGTATGGATTTGGCCGATGTTCCGGCTTTGATGTTCAGAAACATCGCTCATGGCGGATTGAACATGGTTTACCGTCGTTCCGACGGCAATATCGGCTGGGTTGATCCTCAGGCGAATTAAGCCCTTTAAAGTCTGCCGATCATGTTGATTTCCGATTTGTTGACGCCTCAGTCGATTATTCCTGATTTAAAGGCGACAAGTAAAAAACAGGCGTTGCAGGAAATTGCGTCCTATGCCGCAGCTCAGTTGCGGTTAGAGGATCGCACCGTTTTGGATGTTTTGTTGGAACGCGAACGTTTGGGATCGACCGGAGTGGGCGAAGGGGTGGCAATTCCTCATGGAAAAATGATCGGTTTGGACAAGCTTTATTTATTGTTTGCCAGACTGGTGTCGCCGGTGGCTTTTGATGCGCCGGACGGTCGTCCCGTTGATTTGATGTTTTTGTTGCTGACGCCCGAAAACGCCGGCGGAGATCATTTAACGGCTTTGGCCAAGGTTTCCCGTTTGTTGCGTAATGAGAAGGTTTGTTCTTTGTTGCGCGGCAGCGAAAATGCCGAGGCGATTTATTCCGCAATATTGGAAAGCGAGCAAGTTTGATCGGATAAGAAAGATAAAACCGGAAAAGAGATTTTTCGGTTTTATTTTTTATCAATAATCATAATTTTGTTGACATCGGATCATATTTGGGGGCATATTGCTTTGCGTTATGGGGGTGTAGCTCAGCTGGGAGAGCGACGCGTTCGCAATGCGTAGGTCAGGAGTTCGATCCTCCTCATCTCCACCAATTCAAAGCCGTTGATTTTCAACGGCTTTTTTGTTTTCAGGAAAATTTTGCAAAAAAGGCGCATCCGTTTGGATGCGCCCCTTTAGTCGGATTTGAAACACGGCTTAGTTCAAGGCGTTTTTCAATGTTTTGCCGGCTTTGAATTTCGGCTGTTTGCTGGCGGCGATTTTAATCGTTTCGCC
>JAZNBT010000141.1:0-20967 GCA_045587165.1 Alphaproteobacteria bacterium
TGTATTTCAGGCCGGACTTCACGGACTTTTGAGTAACAATAAAAAAGGCTGAAAATTTAAATTTTCAGCCTTTTTTAAATGGTGCCTGGGGACGGAATCGAACCGCCGACACGGGGATTTTCAGTCCCCTGCTCTACCGACTGAGCTACCCAGGCGCCTTACAGGGAATGTTTATACCCCATTCAAAATGATCTGTCCATAGTCTTTTTTAAATTTTTTCTTCAGTTTCTTCTTCTTCGTCGGTTTCAATCGTATAAACACCTGTCAGCCAACGATTTAAGTCAATATCGGCACAGCGTTTTGAACAAAACGGTTTATATAAAAATACCGTCGGCTTGCCGCAAATCGGACACTTTGATTCCACTTCCGGCAAATCCGCGGGACGTTCCAATACATTGGGAATTTTCATTTCTTTACCCCTTCCAGCCCGATGCGATCGGACGATTGTAATTCTATATTTGTTTTTAAACGGTCTTCAAGCTGTCTTAAATAAGGACGCATATCATTCAAATCTGCGATGGAAGCATAAACTTTAACATGAGATACGGGAACGGCAAACCATAACCGACGTATCAAATCCGCTGCTGTTCGTCTGCAGTCAAAAGCGTCAAAAACGGAGCGACGCGTTTTTTCAACCGTCAATTCAACCAACCCCAACGAAGAAAAACCAGCAACATAAATTCCGTCCTGTTTCAAACGTGTCACCATATCCCGCAAAAAACCTTTTTCCTTTCGACCGGCGAAATCGACAATCATTTGACCGCCCAAGCCTTTCAAGAGAATCTGTCTTAAAATTTCATCGCACGCTTCAACATTGGCCGCACCGATTTTTCCGGAACCGGCATTTACATCAAAACACACGCAAGCCGCCGTTTGCTGCGTAATCAAAAAACCGCCGGAGGGTAAATCGACTTTTTCACTCAACGCCTCGTCCAACGCCTCTGATACGTTTTCCCGATCCCAAACACCTTGCACGCAAAAAGAAACATTCGGGAAAATGCCTTTTAAGACAGAGGCCGTTTGCGCGTCATCGGTAACGATTTGCGTTAAATCCTTTTCATACCGCTTTGCCAAAGCAAATACGTCTTTTTCCGGACGATATAAAATCCCCGGCTCTTTTCCCGATTTTAAAATTGATTGCCACAGTTTCTTCAACTCGTCAAATTCGGCCAAAATATTTTGTTCCGTTTCGCTTTCGGCCGCCGTTCTGAACAAAACACCAGAAGACGGCAATAAAGCTCCCAATCTGTTAATAGTATTTTCAGACAAACGTTTCGAAAATGACGGTCGATCGGTTCCCGGACGAAAAATGATCGACTTGCCGGGCAAAGAGATTTGAACGCGCGCTTCGGCGGATTTTCCTTCAGAAGCGGGACCACAAATTTCAACCGGTAAAAAATCACCTTCGCTTAACTTTGAAAAACTGAGCGATCCGTCCTTTTTAATAAAAAAAGAGGGCGTGTTCAAATAAACGGATCTGCCGTTTCCCACATCCAGAAACCATCCGGAAGCGACCGCTTTAATAGCTCGAGCCAAACAAATCGTTCCGACTGCCAGATCGTTTTCCCGCCACGAAGAAATCGTTACCGGACGATCGTTTTCATCAAACAAAACACAGATTTCTTCATACGGTGAAAAGCTGTGAACCAAACGCATGATTACTTAATAACCCCATGCCCTTTCAACAGACGCCCCGTTTCAAACAAGCCCAGCCCGACGACATTGGAATAAGAACCGATTATTTTTCGCACAAACAAAGCCGCCTGTCCCTGAACGGCATAGCCGCCGGCCTTGCCCCGCCATTCGTCGCCGTCCAAATAAGCCTGCTTTTCGGAAGGATGCAATCGGGTGAAAATCACCGCCGTCTTTACCAAACGCGTCGACACTTTTCCGTCCGGCGTAATCAGGCAGACGCCTCCGAAAACCGTATGCCGTCTGCCTGACAACAAATCCAAACAAGCGGCGGCCTGTTCACGGTTTTCAGCCTTTGGAAGAATGCGCAAACCGCATGCGACAACGGTATCCGCCGCTAAAACAAACCGTCCCGAATTTTGCGCGGCGACTTTTTCAGCCTTTGAAACCGCCATACGTACGGCATAACGATGCGGATCTTCCCGTTTAAACGGGGTTTCGTCAATATCCGCCGGACAAACCTCATCCGGCACGACGCCGATTTGTTCCAACAAAGCCAACCGGCGCGGTGAAGCGGAGGCAAGAATAAAATCCGTCAAGAGAAAGCTCCTTTTTTCAAATTAAAAGGCGGATCTTAACGACCCGCCTTGTTTAAAGGCATGGCAGAAAAAACACCTTAGTCGTCGCTGTATGTTTTTTCCATACGTTCATGACGTTCCTGCGCCTCGATTGACAAAGTGGCGATCGGACGGGCGATCAAACGTTCCAAACCGATCGGTTCTCCGGTTTCTTCGCAATAGCCGTAAGTTCCGTCATCAATCTTGCCCAAAGCCACATCGATTTTAGAAATAACCTTGCGCATTCTGTCACGCGTACGCAATTCCAAAGCTTTATCCGCTTCGGCGGAAGCGCGATCGGAAATATCCGGAACGGTCATACCGCCTTCTTTTAAATTATCCAGAGTTTCTTCGGAATCATGCAATAATTCTTCACGCCAGGCCAACAATTTCCGGCGGAAATATTCTTTCTGCATATCATTCATAAACGGTTCGTCGGCAGAAGGCCTGTAGCCTTTTGGCAATTCTATTCCCATTTAAAATCCCCTTTGTTTCACTCAACCGTATTATTTTTACACTAAAGCGATCCAAAAATCAAACGCTGTGTGCGAGTTTGGCCAATTCAACCTCTGCTCTTAATTCGATATCGTCCAGAATTTGACTCAATTCCTTATCCAATCCCGGCTCCCGTTTTTCACGCAGTGTTTGAGCCAGCTCAATCAACTTGGCTTTGGAAATGACACCTGTCAGGATAGCCGTACGCAAATCTTCCAATTTATCCAAAATATCATTACCGTGAGCCGCCGCCCATCGTTTTTTACCGCCGTCCTGCATCGCGTCACCGACGCTTTGCGCCGCCAACAGCGCCTCAATTCCGGAAACGCCCGCAGCCGCCCCGACGGATGCGGTCGAAGCAGCTTCCGTTTCTTCTAAAAAAGAGGAAAAAACACCGTCCGCCGACGAAGAACGACTGCTTTTTCGTGTTGATCCGACAGACTTCGTCGCCCCTGTTGATCCGATTTTTATATTCATCCGGTAAATCCTTTCTGACTGTTTATTGAAGTATAGCTTATTTTAATGAAGTTAAAAATCGGCAAATTTTGCCCAGCTGAGCTTTCCGCGCTAAAAAAAAGCCTCATTTTCCAAAAATAAAAATTGGCACACTTTTCGCATACATGTTTACAGACAATTTTGCCCGTCAATAAAATGAGGCCGAAAATGAAGAAATTGATAACCAACATATTTAAAAGCTTCACTTGTTTAACGGTGGCGGCCGTTTTGATATTTTCTTCGCCCGCCTGCGCCAGTTCGCGCATCAAGGACATTTCCGACATCGAAGGCGTACGGGAAAACTATTTAATCGGTTACGGGCTGGTCGTCGGATTGAACGGAACGGGTGACAGTATTTCGTCAATGGCTTTTACCGAAGAAAGCCTGATCGGCATGTTGGAACGTTTGGGCGTTAACACGCGTGACGGCAAAATTAAAACAAAAAACGTCGCCGCCGTCATGGTTACGGGCAGTCTGCCCGCTTTTGCAAGACAAGGCACGCGCATTGACGTATCGATCAGTGCTTTGGGTGACGCGAAAAGTCTGCAAGGCGGCACGCTTCTGGTCACACCGATGCTGGGAGCCGACGGAGAAGTATACGCCATCGCCCAAGGACAGGTCGCCATTGCCGGATTTTCGGCACAAGGTGACGCTCAAAGCGTCGTCAAAGGCGTTCCGACATCCGGCAGAATATCCAACGGCGGTATCATCGAACGCGAAATCTTATTCGACTTTGCCAACCAAAAATCGATCAAACTGGCCTTGCGCAATCCGGATTTCACAACAGCCGCACGCATCACCGACGCAATCAATTCCTATTTGGGATCCGTCGCCGCGACGACAATAGATTCCGGCACCGTTTCCTTGAATTTAAATAACAGCAAAAAAGAAGATTTGATACAGGTCTTAACCGACATCGAACAGCTGCGGATTCAACCCGACCAGATTGCCAAAGTCATTATCGATGAAAAATCGGGAATTATCGTCATCGGTGAAAACGTCCGCATCAATCCGATTGCGATCGCGCAGGGCAACCTGACGATCAGAATTACGGAAACACCGCAGGTTTCGCAACCCGCTCCGTTTTCAATGACCGGCGAAACAGTCACTGTTCCCAGAACACAGATTGATGTCGACGAACAATCCGGCAACAAGTTAAACGTTTTAAAAAGCGGCGTTTCCCTGCAGGAATTGGTGGACGGATTAAATGCTTTAGGAGTCGGTCCCAGAGATATGATCAGCATTTTGCAAGCCGTCAAAGCGGCCGGAGCCCTTCAAGCAGAAATAGAGGTGATGTGATGACTGCAAATATGATGTCAACGGATTTTATTTCTTCGGCCATGCCGCAGAAAACCGCACCGAAAATCAACAAAACTTTTAACTTGGAAAAAACCAGACAAGCCGTTCAGGATTTTGAAGCGTTCTTTATTTCTCAAGCTTTTGAACAAATGTATTCGACCGTTCCGGTCAACGAAACATTCGGAGGCGGGAATGCGGAAAAAATTTTCAGATCGATGATGATCGACGAATACGGCAAAATGACGGCGAAATCCGGCGGAATCGGATTAACGGATCAAATCATGACGCAAATTTTGCGGCAGCAGGAAGCCGACACCGCGGCGACGGACGGCCAAAGCGTTATAAAAAAGGAGAAAAACAATGGATCAATTCCCTGAAAAAAAACTCAGCCGTATGCTGACATTAATGAGCGAATTGTGCGGTTTGTTAAAAAAAGAAAACACTCTGCTGAAAAAACAGCGTCAAAACGAATGCAAAGACCTGTTGGAACAAAAAACGATGCTGTCCGCGGCATATGAAGAATCTTTCGCTTACTTTGCCCAACGCGGCGATTTATTAAAATCCCTGCCCGAAAAACAAAAGCGCGTCCTGCGCAAGGCTGCCGTTACGTTGGGAGATTTAACGAATGAAAACGCACGCCTGTTAAAAATCAATATGGAAGCAACCTCGCGTCTGTTAAACGCCATCGTTCAGGATGTGGAAGAACAAACGCACGCAAAAACGCCTCTGTATACGAAAAAAGGCTGTATGGAAAACGATGCCGGAAATCCGGCCGCGATTTCCTTTAATCAGGTACTTTAATTAACGAAAGGACACCGACATGGCTCTTTCCAGCGCAATCAACACCGCTTTAAACGGCATCAGAACATCGCAAAGAGCGATTGACGTCGTGTCCGAAAACGTTTCCAACGTCGATACCGAAGGATACGTCAGAAAAAGTTATTCCCAGAAAACGCTTGTTTTAAACAACGGCCAAATGTCCGGCGCGATCAGCAATACGGATCTGCGTCAGGTCGATACGAAAATGGTCGCGCAATTGCGCAAAGAAACCGGAATTTTGCAATCGTCCAGCGTTCGGGTCTATTATCTGGATTTAATTCAGGCGAAAATGGGACAGCCCGCTTCCGAATATTCCGTATCCAATCGCGTCGCCGCCATGCAGACGGCCTTTGAAAGTCTGGGCGTCGACGCGGACAAACTAAACGCCCAATCGACGGCGGTCACATCCGTTGATACGGCTTTATCGCAAATGCAGGAACTCAGCGCGCAAATTCAGGCTTTGCGTTTGGAAATCGATCAGGAAATTTCCGCCTTATGCGATGAAGTCACCGGCATTCTGGAACAGTTGGACAAATTGAATGACGACATCGTGCGTACCAGCGCTTTGGGCGGTCAATCCGCCGACAACTACAAAGATCAGCGCGACCTGTTGATCACCCGTTTGTCCGAAATCATGGACATACAAAGCTACGAACGATCCAGCGGAGAAACCGTCATTTTAAGCGGCGGCGGGAAACCTTTGTTAGATAAAGACGGCGTGATCGTTTCGCATGAACCGGCCGCATCGACGGGATCTTTGATTTCTTACTCTGCAGGAGGCATTACGGGAATTTACGCCGGATCTTTCGACATCACCAAAGAAATCACTTCCGGCGAATTAAGCGGTTTGATTTCTTTGCGCGATACGGAACTGCAGGATATGCAAACACAACTGGACGAGTTGGCTTTCCAAATGACCAAGCAATTAAACGCCGTTCACAACAAAGGGGTCAATTATCCGAACAGCGTTTATGAAATGAACGGGACGCGCGTATTCATTGACGGTGATAAACAGAATATTTCCTTATCCGGCGGCGACGTAAAAATCGTTTTATTTAATTCCGACGGATCCGAAGCGTTTAACGTCAGCTTAACCGGTGAATTGGATTTTTCGTCCGGAAGCATTAACGAAATGTGTGAAAAAATTCAGGATTGGTTACGAAACGCCGTCGACGGTCCTCATTTAACAAACGCTTCGGTCGGATTAGATCTGGATGGAAAATTGCATCTCGATTTGGGCGACAGCGCCTATTCAATCGCGTTCAAAGACGAAAAATCAGTCCTGTTGGGAAGTGAAGAAGGCAGCGTTTCCGTAAACTTCGACGCCAACGGTGACGGAACCGTCGATCAATCTTATTCCGGCTTTTCGAACTTCTTCGGTTTAAACGATTTCATCGTTACTTCGAAAAAAGATTCCGTTTATGAATCCGAAATCATTTCGGCGGGTTCTTTAATGGGAATCAAGGGAAAAACGACCATTCATTTTTCGGACACCGTTCACGGTTTGAATTTCGGATCAATTGACGTTTCCGCAGGTGACACTCTGCAAACCATCGCCGAAAAAATCAACACGACGCTGGTCGACGAATCCGGCAATCAAATCGTCAAAGCCGATCTGGTCAAAGAAGGATCCGGATACCGTCTGCGCATCAGCAATATTGATGACAATCAAATGGAAATCACCCAAACGATGACGACCGTAAACGGCATCACCAGCGGAAACATCTTGAACAGATTGGGATTGAATGTTTCTCACGCCGGATATGCTGCGGAACTGGCCGTACGTTCGGACATTTTAAAATCACCCGGATTGATGAATACGGGAAAAGTTCAATACAGTTCGGACACGGGCAAATACTTTTTAAGCGATGCGGACAATTCTTTGGCCAACGAATTTGCCAAAGTCTTTACGCAATCGCTTGATTTCGGATCGGCCGGCAGTTTCTCAAAGATCAAAACGACTTTATCCGATTACGCCGCTTCAATCGTCAGCGGATTGGCGACCAATCTGAACGAAGCGAATTCGACAACCGATTATCAGACGGAACTGGTAACGACGATTTATAAAAAAGAACAGGAAATCAGCGGCGTCGATCTGGATGAAGAATTATCTTTGCTGCTGGCGTATCAACGATCGTACAGCGCGGCGGCAAAAGCTTTGACAACATCATTGGAAATGCTGGAAATGCTGGACAGCATCGTTTAACAGGGAGTAACACATCATGACAAGAGTCCCGACAACAGCCACCTATAATTTATACATGTCGCAAATGTCCAAACAAAAAGCGGCAATGACGGATGTTTCTTATCAGGCATCAACGGGAAACAGATATGATTCCTATGATAAATTCGGCTTGTCGACATACCGTTTGCTGTCTTTACAAAACGAACGGGCAGTCACGACAAAATATCTGGAAACGAACTCCATCACTCAGGTTGTTTTGGAATCGCAGCAAACATCCGTTGACGGAATCCGTTCGACATTGATGGACGTTCGATCTCAGGTCCGCGAATTTTTCGCAAACGATCTGGCCGCCATGTCCGAAAACCCGAGCGAAGAAGAATTGCTGGCATTGCAAAACGTTCAGGAAGCGGCCTTTGAAGCGATGTCCTTAATTGCTTATTACCTCAATACGCAGGTTGACGGAAATTATGTTTTCGGCGGAGGCAAAACGACAACGGCTCCGGTTGATTTTCCCTATACGACCTTGGAAGAATTTCAAGCGGTTTATGATGGCGACGTATTGACATATCCCGACAGCTATTCGGCATCTTTATCGCAAATGTCCACTTCGGCGGATGTTCTGGGGGGCGTTACGATCAAACAGGAATTTCAAACTTTGGATCCGAAAGTCAGCGTCTATCGCGGATCGGCGACGAACGAAATGACATTTGACGCCGCCACAAATTCTTTGACTGCAGAAACCGGATCATTTACCGGCATTCAGGCCGGCGATCAAATCATTGTCGAGGGAACGGGCGGCAACGATCAAACGCTGACGGTTCAATCCGTTTCCGAAGACGGAGCGCAAATGGTATTTGTCGAACCCGTAACGGATGAAACAATCACGGATTCTTCGGCTGTTTCCATTACCGAAGGCAGTTGGGAGTTTTCATCGACATATGATTTAACAACCGGTATTACGACAAATTCACTGACCGGACGGGTCGGATCTTTTTCCGATCTGACAGAAGGAAAAAAGCTGTTGATCAACGGATCCGCCAATAACGACACATACCTGACGATCAAAGAAATTTCCGAAGACGGCTCGACCATCATATTTGAAGAAAATGTCGTCAACGAAACAATCGGCGTTGAAAAATTAACCGACGGAACGGTTAATATTCGGCAAAGCACGCAAATCGGAACGATCACTGCCGAAAAAAACGTCGGAATCACCATAGAAACGATTGATTGCCCGCTTTCTTTGACGGTTGATACGACCGCCAATACGATTACGGGAGCCGCCGGAACCTTTTTAAATCTGAAAGGCGGTCAAACTGTTACGATTACGGATGCGGGCGGAAACGAGCACGTTCTGTATGTCAAATCCGTTTCCGAAGACGGCTCTACGCTGGACATTTCAACAAGCACACCTGTTCCCGATACGAATATAACGAACGTCCCGCTGGTTATACGAACCCATTCGGACATCGGCGGATTTGTTACGTCCAGCATGAAAGGCAGTGCTTTACAAACCGGCGACATCGGTTTCAGCGTCAATCAAAACACCATGACGGCAACGGTTAAAGGCGCCTTTTCTTCGTATAAAAAAGGGGATTGCCTGATTATCAAAGGCGCTGACGGAAACGATCGGACGTACATTGTCGATTCCGTTTCCAAAGACGGACGAACCGTTAAATTTTCGGATGAAACACCGGTTCAACAAGAAATGAGCCTGTTAAACGGCCAAACAATTCCGAATGGAGAAGGGGTAACCATTTGTAAAACTTATTCGATCGGCGCGACCGTCGAAATGGGCGGAACGAACGGCGCATACAACGGATTGTATACGGTTTTGGGCGTTTCGGACGACGGCAAAGAATTGATCGTCAGAACGGAAGATTTCCCCGAATACGGCGCAACGCAAAGTTTTGCCACGGCTCGTTTCCAAACCAGCTCTTATTATCAGGGCGGACAGTTATCGTCATCTTACCGCATCAGCGAAACAACGACGGTTATCAACGACATTAACGCATCTTCCGCCGCGTTTGAAAAGTTGTTCAGAGCATTGGGAACAATAGCGCAAGGCAATATGTTGGATGCGGACAATATCGACAGCGCGACGCAACGCGTATCCGAAGCTTTGGATTTATTGGACGAAGCTTTGACATCCAATTCCGGAGAAGAAAACGGCGACGTCACCAGCGTACAATATGCGGTCATCAGTAAATTGGATCTGGTCAAAACGACTACCGACAACCAAACAACTCTGCAAAATTCACTGGAAACATACATATCGTCACTGACGCAGGTGGATAAAACCGAAGCGGCGACCATGTTGCTGCAAGCCGCGGAAAACTTAAAAGTATCCTATTCTGTTTTATCAACGATCAATTCTTTAAGTTTACTGAATTACCTTTAAAAAAAGCCCCGAAGAACGGGGCTTTTTTTAATAATAGTCGTCGTATTCGTCTTCATACGGATAATTGTCGTCTTCATACGCCGAATCTTCTTCCGGCTCAGTTGAAGAAACGGATTCTGTGACAGTTCTATTTTCAAACGACGATTGAGGAATATTGCCGTCAACATTAAATAAACAATAACCGTCAATGCAGCGTCTGGTTAATCCGGCGACAGGAGGGCAATGATCGTCCTGCGTACACTGCACGCACGTATACGGCAATGTTTTATACGGTTTCGGCAAACAAAAGGGCGCAGCCGGCGAACAAACGGCGTCCGAACACGGATCCGGAAGCTTGCATTTATAATCCCTGTCACAGAACATACCGGAGGCGCAATGAAAATTGACAACACATTCGGCGCATTGATATTCATGCGGCTTATCTTGCCCCGCGGGTGCGCAATATGTTCCTTCCGAACATGACGCATTTTTACAAACGTTCACACACTGCAACGCGATACATTCCTGATCATAACTGCACTCTTTGTTTTCCAGACAGGAAATGCCGGCATCATTCAGGGCGGATGTCTGCGACGAAAAATTCATTGTAGCCTGTCGATTGTTTTTAGCTCCCAACTTAACGGCTCTGGCCGAACCGTCGGACGGAATAAAAAGCAAACATAAGACAAACATCATGAATTTAAGCATAAAATTTCCTTTTTTGTTTATCATACCGATCTATTTTCCCCTAAGTCAAAAAAAACATACACAGTCTTTTCGACAAAAAAGGAGAGGTGTTCATCCCTCCTTGCATCGGAAAAAAATCAAATCAATTTCAATTCTTCGGCCGAAGTGCGATCGTTATGCGTTACCAATTCATAACTGACGGCTTGATTTTCCTTTAAAGTCCGCAAACCGGATTTTTCAACGGCGCTGATATGAACAAAAACATCCTTTGAACCGTCTTCGGGTTGAATAAAACCATACCCTTTTGTTCTGTTAAACCATTTTACTGTACCGTTAGGCATGTTAAACGTCTCCTGCATAAGTAGAAAAGAACACCGTTTTTATTAAAAAACGAAAGAATTTATATTCGATCCAAAACAAGATCGGCTTTTTTTGCAAACACCTTTCGGCCGAAACCTCGCAGAGGAGTATAAAATCTTACTGAAAATTGTACGCTTTTCATTGCCGGAAACAAGCTCTTTATCCGAAAAACAAAATAATATTCTTTTCGGTCTTTCTTTTTTTGTTTTTCAAATGTAAAACAAGAACGGTTTTTATTTTTATCCGGCAAAGAAAAATGTGCAATTTTATTCAAACAACCGAAGAACTCCATCAACTGTGCGAACGTCTGGCGACACATAAATTCATCACCGTCGACACTGAATTTATCCGCGAAAAAACATACTGGCCTCAACTTTGCCTGATTCAAATCGCTTCGGTTGACGAAGCGGCCTGTATTGATCCTCTGGCGCCGGAAATCAGCTTGCAGCCGTTGTTTGAATTGATGCAGAACAAAGATGTCGTCAAAGTATTTCACGCCGCCCGACAGGACATTGAAATTTTCTATCATCTGGATACAAAAACGCCTTACCCCGTTTTTGACACTCAATTGGCAGCAATGGTTTGCGGTTTTGGTGAATCCGTCAGCTACCAAAATCTGGTTCAAAAGCTGTTGGGCGTAGAGTTGGACAAATCCATGCGTTTCACAGATTGGTCCCGCCGCCCTTTAACGGACAAACAAATAAAATACGCCTTGGCCGACGTTACTTATCTGCGCGATATTTACAAAAAAATGCAGGAAATGTTGGAACAATCCGGACGCGCCGACTGGGTTGACGACGACACCGCCCTTTTGATCAATCCGCAAACATATGAAAACGATTCTTCTTTGGCATGGAAACGGTTGAAATTAAACCGTACCAAACCGTTTTATCTGGCTTTATGTCAAGCTTTAGCCGCTTATCGGGAAAACGAAGCCAAACGTTTAAATCGACCGCGTAAACATATTATGCGAGATGAAATTGTTTTGGAGCTTGCCGCAAACGTTCCCGAAACCGCCGAAGAAATGGCAAAAATGCGAGGATTACCGCAGGGATTTGCCAACGGACGTATGGGCAAAGATATTTTAAAACTGATCTCCGAAGTCAAAACTCAAGATCCCGCCTCCTATCCTGTTATGCCGAAACCCTATGAATTACCGCGTTCGGCGCGTTCCGTTTCTAAAATGCTGCGACTGCTTTTAATGATTAAATCCGCAGAAAACGATGTTGCGGAAAGACTGATCGCTTCACCCGACGAACTGGACCTGTTGGCTGGCGAAAACAAACCGGATATAAATGTATTAAAGGGGTGGCGTTATCAAATTTTCGGCAAAGACGCATTGAAATTAAAAGCGGGTAAAATCGCCATGCGTTATAATCCGGAAAAACACCGGATTGATTTAATGTCGCTTTAGCATCCGAAAAAGAAAAAGTAAGCCAGAACAATCGTTCCCAACGCAAAGAAATATTGAACGCCGGCCTTTCCCTCTTTTTCCAGATGATACGCTAACAACAAATCAATGCTTTGCGCCAAACGGATAAGGAAAATCGCTGCAACAACGGGGAAAAACGACTGCATCGAAAAGATCAAAATCATTTCGCCCAAAGCATAGATAACACCGGCGACAACGATGTGTTTCGTTGTAAAAAAAGCTTTGACCGGAATCTTTTTTCCGGCGGCGACCATAGAACACAACAACATGCCGATTGTCGGAACCATATATAAAACATACCAGTTTGCGTCTCTGATAGCCAACGTATCGCAAATATTGTTCATCGCCGCGAACAAAATCAATCCAGCGAATGCTTTTTTCCCTTTTAAAGAAAGATTGCGGCCTTCTCCGAAAATAAAAAAGAGCGCCCCCAAGGTTCCGATAAACAAAATGATAATCAGTTTGTTTCGCGCCAAAGGAATATCAAAAACAAACGTCGTCACCAATGCCACCAACGCCAGACTGATCACGCCCCAAAAAACGGATCCGGAGGTGTTTTCTTTGTTAACGACTTGGCTGAGTTTCATTGTTACAAACAATGAAACGCCTTTTAATAACGGAAAAACAATTGCAGACGTAAAAAAGATGAAACGATCGTCAATGAAAAAATAATGCCAACAAAACGGAACGGTCGGCAATGCGAACAACAGGCACCAAACCGCCGTGAAATAAGAAGAAACCGACGGATCCAACGCTTTACTGGCCGGTTTATACACAAACGGGCGTAAAGCAAAAAAAGCAACGATGGATAATCCGGTGATAAAGATCAGCATCTGTTTCCCCCTATAAAAAAGAACAGGGGGGATTATTTATCCAAAAGTAAAAAACGGCAAGAAAAAAGAGCCTCCGAAGAGGCTCTTTCAACTTGCGTGAATAACCGACGATTAGAAACCGCCCATTCCACCCATGCCGCCCATACCGCCCATGCCGGCATCAGCGCCACCGTGACAGGCACATTTTTCTTCGGGTTTATCGGCAACCATCGCTTCTGTCGTAATCAACAGTCCGGCGATAGAAGAAGCGCTTTCCAAAGAAGTGCGAACAACTTTGGTCGGATCAATGATACCGGCTTCAAACATATCGACGTATTCGCCGGTTTGAGCGTTGAAACCGATATTCGTTTTTTCGCCTTCCAACAGTTTGCCGGCGATGACGGCACCGTCTTCACCCGCATTAGCGGCGATCTGACGAACCGGAGCCTGCAAAGCACGACGGATAATGTCGATACCGACGCGTTGATCGTCATTAGCCGGTTTAACGGCATCCAGACACTTAACGGCATACAATAAAGCGGTACCGCCGCCGGTTACGACACCTTCTTCAACGGCAGCGCGCGTCGCATGCAAAGCATCGTCAACACGGTCTTTCTTTTCTTTCACTTCGACTTCGGAAGCACCGCCGACTTTGATCACCGCAACACCGCCGGACAATTTAGCCAGACGTTCCTGCAGTTTTTCCTTATCGTATTCGGACGTCGTCGTTTCAATCTGCTGTTTGATCTGCGTGCAACGAGCGACGATTTCGTCTTTGGCACCGGCACCGTCAACAACTGTCGTATTGTCCTTTGTAATGGAAACTTTTTTAGCCGTTCCCAACATATCCAAAGTGACGTCTTCCAATTTGATGCCCAAGTCGGCGGAAATAACCTGCCCCTTGGTCAAAATGGCGATATCTTCCAACATGGCTTTACGACGATCGCCAAAACCCGGAGCTTTAACGGCAGCGACTTTCAATCCGCCGCGCAGTTTGTTAACGACCAATGTCGCCAAAGCTTCGCCTTCGACATCTTCCGCAATGATCAACAACGGACGGGCGGATTGAACGACGGCTTCCAATACCGGCAACATGGACTGCAGGTTGGACAATTTGGCTTCGTGAATCAAGATGAACGGATTTTCGAGTTCGCAGGTCATCTTTTCCGCATTTGTAACAAAATACGGAGACAAGTAACCGCGATCAAACTGCATTCCTTCGACGACTTCCAATTCGGTGTTCAAACCTTTGGCGTCTTCAACCGTGATAACGCCTTCGTTGCCGACTTTATCCATCGCATCGGCCAGATACTGACCGATAGACTTGTCGCCGTTAGCGGAAATCGTACCGACCTGAGCGACTTCGGCAGTGGTGGACACTTTACGGGAACGGGATTTGACGTCTTCGATAACGGCGGCAACGGCCATATCGATACCACGGCGCAGATCCATCGGGTTCATACCGGCGGCAACAGCCTTGCAGCCTTCACGAACGATCGCCTGAGCCAAAACCGTAGCGGACGTCGTACCGTCACCGGCAACATCAGCCGTTTTAGACGCAGCTTCTTTAACCATTTGAGCGCCCATATTTTCGAATTTGTTAGCCAATTCGATTTCTTTGGCAACAGAAACACCGTCCTTGGTAATACGAGGGGCGCCGAACGATTTTGACAAAACGACGTTGCGGCCTTTCGGTCCCAATGTTACTTTAACGGTATCAGCCAGAATATCAACACCGCGCAACAATGCGTTGCGGGCATCCGTGGAAAATTTGACTTCCTTAGCAGCCATAATACAAAACCTTCCTTAAAAAATAAAACCTACAGTAAAAACGTTCCGGATTATTCCAAAATACCCAAAACGTCGGCTTCTTTCATAATCAACAGTTCTTCGCCGTCGATCTTAACTTCCGTACCCGACCATTTGCCGAACAACACCTGATCACCGACCTTTAATGTCATGGGGATCGTTTTTCCCTGTTCATCACGGCCGCCCGTTCCGATTGCGATAACTTCGCCCTTGGACGGCTTTTCTTTTGCTGTATCGGGAATGATGATTCCGCCGGCGGTTTTGGTGTCTTCCGCTGTGCGTTTAACCAGAATACGGTCAAATAACGGTTTGAATGTCATGGTATGCAACCCTTTTGAATATGTTAAATTAACTGTTCATGAACGAAAGTTTTAGCACTCACGCTCATCGAGTGCCAATAAAATAAGATTCATCGTTTCCTTTGTCAAGAGGAGCGAAACAAAAATTGCAAAAGAATAAAAAAAAGCCCCCGTTGTCGGGGGACTTTTTATGATTGTTTTATTGTTTAGTAGCACATACCGCCGCGACCGCTGAAAACAGGCATATAAGCTCCGCTTTGAATGGCCTTTTGTTTCATTTCGTCCAATTCTTTCTTTTCCAAGCGATGAGACAGCTTGCGCAACGCTAATTGGGCATGCTTCAAATCGGCGTAATCGCGTGTTGAAAACAATTCTTTCGGCGTCAAAGGAGTTCCCGACAGCCAAGCCATGTTCTTAGACAGGACATAAGCGGCGGCAGCCCCACCGACGACTTTGCCCAATTCGGGAGAAATAGCGGCAGCGACCAAGGTTGCTCCGAGAACGGCGCCGGCCTTGATCAACGTTTCACGCTTATGTTCTCCGGCTTTGATATTGGCGTAATACGCAGCCCTGTCGGTAAACTTAAAATCCTTTAATTCCTTCTTGATTTCGGCACGTTTGGCTTCGATATCTTCAATCTTGATATTATCCCACAAAGGACGTTTTGAAAAATCGGACAAATCTCTATGTGCCTCAATCAACGTATCCGAATGAGTCAAGGCAACGGCATCCGTCAAATATTTATTCAATAACAACTGAGATTTCGTGCTCTTTTCAGGCGTTTCCGTTCTTTGTTCCAAACTTAAAGGCATTATTATTCCCCCGATTCTCTAAATTCATTAAAAACAGCATATGTTTTTCTGGACTTTTTGTCAACATTTTTCGAAAATCACTGTTGTTTTTTCCGTTGTTTTTCCGCTTTAGCCCTAGCCAGATCTTCGGCTATGCGGTAACGCTGATCGATTTTTTTACGCAAAGCATTCAAAAATTTTTCCGGTTCATATTCCGCAGACTGCATTTCCTGCTCCATACGTGAACGCAGGAACATTAAAATACTTTGACCTTCGAATTTGGCGTCACGAATATAATAGCCTGATGAAGTTTCGCGCAATGCAAACAATATTTCAAAAAAGTTTTTGTTCTCTGCCGTTTGTTTCTGTGAAGAGCCGGCTGCACCGCCATCGGTAAAAACATCGTTAAAGTTGATATTAACATGCGTTTTCAACAAAATATCGCGACCGGAAGGCTGCTTCTCCACGACCTTAATGTCAATGTCCCTGCCGCCCAAAGAAGCCGTTCCGTAAGAAACGACGAAATAATCAAAAAACAAATATTGCAAAGCCGATTGTTGATCCGCGGACAAATCACGCCAATACCGCCCCATAGCCAAACGCGTCATCTCCTGTTGATGAAAAACTTCTTTGGCTATACGACGCAGCTTAAGGTATCTGGTTTTCATATCTTCTTCGGACAGAATGGAAAAAAGCTCTTTTCCTTTTTTCATCAACCAGTTTTCCGGTGAAATGTTAGTTGTCGGCGCTTGAGCATAAGCATTAGAGCAAAAACAGACAATTCCGATCAAAAAAAATAAAAATCCGCGTATTTTTTTCATTAGCTTTTCTACCAAAACCCGATCTCTTTTAAAAACAGTATACACTACTTCATATTTTCAGGTATATTAAAAAATCCATTTACCTCAGATTTAACGGAAAAACCGATAATGCCGCATTTTTTTCTTTGCTTTTTTTTAATGTTTTTCTTTCTGTCAGCCGCGCCGGCACAAGCAGGAAGCACTTTAAACAGAATAAAACAAACGGGTATCGTCCGATGCGGCGTACGTACAACGGCAAATGCCTTCGCTTATCAAATTGACAATGAATGGCACGGCATTGACATCGAAATATGCCGATTGGCCGCATCGGCAATTCTGGGCAGACAAGAAGCCGTTCAGGTCATCCCCGTCAATCAGCCGAACGGCTTCAAACTGTTGGAAAGCGGACAAATTGACATATTAAACGCCGCAACTCCGTGGACAATGGAACAGGAAATGACCTCCAACGTTTCTTTTCCCGCCGTTTTTTATTATTCCGCCCTTGCTTTCATAGGCCATTACAATCCCGAAGCGACATCTATGCGCGAATACCAAGGAGCCAAGGTCTGCGTCGAAAGCACACCTTTTTTGCTGCAGGAATTGGAAGCCTACAACAAACGTCATCAGTTGGATTTGCGCATAATGAAAGCGCCGATGCTGAGCAGGGCCAAAGAGTTGTTATATCTGAAACGTTGCGATTTGCTTTTTGCACGATTGGAAACACTTCATTCCGAATATTTTAAAAACAGTCCGGAAGAGGTCGATTTGGTCGTTTTACCGGAAATTGTTCGAACGTATCCGACCGGCCCGTATATTCGCGACGATGACAAAGAATTGTTTAAAATCCTTCGTTGGCTGATTTATGCCGTCATCAAAGCCGAAGAAAAAGGCATCTCTTCTCAAAATATTGAAGACTTCCAAAATTCGCCTGATTTCGAAATCCAGAATCTGTTAGGGCAGAACAAAGCCGTCGCCGACAAAATGGGATTGGACGCCGGATGGATTTACCGTGCTTTGGCGGAACGGGGCAACTACGGGGAAATTTATCAAAGAGGACTGGGAAGCAATTCCATCCTGAAATTAAACCGCACTGCCAACAAATTGGCAAAAGACGGCGGATTGATCCAGATACCCGACTTTGGAAAGTAGGAAAAAGCCATGAAAAAAATATCTTTGTTATTTTTATCTTCCTTTTTATGTTCTTCCGCATTCGGCGCAGACATAAACACCGCATCCGAAATTTACGCCGTCACCGTTTTTCCCGATCGCGCCGACGTTTCCCGCTCCGCCCGAACGAATCTGCAGCCGGGAAAGCACACTTTGATTTTCGATGATTTACCGGCAGGCTTAATTACGGATTCTTTGCGCGTTTCGGGCAAAGGGAACGCGGCATTTACGATCGGATCGGTCGAAACAAAACAAATATTCACGACAAAACTGGCCGTTGCCGAAGAAAAGAAAATTCAAAATCAGATTGCCGCCCTACGTGACAAACGCCGTTTTATCGAAGCGCAAATCAAAGCCGCCGACACGGGAAAAGCTTTTTTGGAAAACCTGACGCGCAGTGAAATATCGCCGTCAGGCGACAAAACGGGATCTGCGCAAACCTTATCTCCGGACGTATGGAAAAACGCGTGGCAAACCATTCAAAACGGCATGAACACGCTAGGGAAAGAAGCGATTGAAAAACAAATTCAACTACGCTCCGCAGATGACGATATTCATGCGTTGCAAAATCAGTTGCGGCAAATCTCAACCGGCAAAAAAAGTTATAAACAGGTTAGGGTCAATGTTGAAACGGACAAAGCGGTCACGGCCGAACTTGTGTTGCAGTATCAGATCAACGGCGCTTTTTGGAAGCCCTTGTATGAAGCGCGATTGGATTCCGAAAACAAAACCGTCAAGATAATTCAATACGGCAACATTGCTCAAAAAACGGGCGAAGACTGGAACAATGTCCTGTTGACTTTATCGACGGCACGTCCTGCCGTTACGATGCAGCCACCCGTATTGCCCCCCGTTTGGTTGAATTTAAAAAACAATGAAAGGCACGTTTATCAAAAAGCCGTTAAATCCGTTGCTCCGGCGATGCTGAGCAGAGCGACGAATTTTGCTGCGGCCGGCAGCATAATGACGGACACCGCCGCAGACGAAAACGGTATTACACCGGAACAAGAAGAAGCGGCCTTTGCCGAAGCCGCAGCGGTCGGCACGGAATTTTCCGGCGTATTTGCGATCAAGGGATTGTCCAACGTTCCTTCCGACGGTTCAGATTATCGCTTTAATATCGGTCATTATTCCATTCCGGCAGAGATCAGAGCGGAAACATATCCGGCGGCGGATTCCGCGGCCTATTTAATTACAACGTTGGTTTTCGACGGGGATCTGCCTTTACTGCCCGGCAAGATCGCTTTGTTCCGCGACGGAGCTTTCATCGGCAATTCCCGCTTGGATTTATTACGCCCGAACGAAAAGCTTCATCTGGCTTTCGGACAGGATGAAAAAATCCGTATCAACCATACTTCTTTGGGAGGAGAAACATCGGAAGGCGGCGTTATCGCCCGAGAAACCAAAAAAGACGTCCTGTCCAAAACAAGCATTCAGAACTTGCACCGTCAACCGATTAAAATCGCCGTTTACGAACAAATTCCGGTTTCACGCAATAGCGACATTTCCGTTAAGGTGATCAAGGACAAGACGACCCCCGGCTATATTGTCGATCCGAACGACAAAATCGGCCTGATAAAGTGGGAAAACGTCTATCAACCCCAAGAAATGAAAGAAATCAACTACGGTTATTCCGTTTCATGGCCCAAAGACAGATCATTAACGGAAATGTCGCATTAATCCGTTCCGGCATCCGCAGTAAAACAGGAGTAGAAAATGTTACAGCCGCATATCCGTTTAGATGAATCCGTCAAGACCCGTTATGCCCTGTTGCCCGGAGATCCGGCGCGTCTTGACAGGATAGCGCCGTTTTTAAACGATGTGTCGGAAATAACCTTCAACCGCGAATACCGGAGTCTGACAGGCTTTTACAAAGGCGTAAAAATTTTGGCGATGTCGACCGGAATGGGCGGTTGTTCGACAGGCATCGCCGTTGAAGAATTAGCCCGCATCGGAATCACGATGATGATTCGCATCGGGTCTTGCGGAGCGATGCAGCCCCAAATCGCATTGGGAGATTTGATTTTGGCGGCAGGGGCCGTTCGTGATGAAGGCGCTTCAAAAGCTTATGTCGATTTGCGTTTTCCCGCCGTAGCGGATACGGAATTGTTTAATGCCTGCCTGAACGCGACAAAGGAAAACGGCTTTGCGCATCATGTCGGCATTATTCACAGCCACGAAAGTTTTTACATTGACGACAACGAAGAACAAAAAACATTCTGGGCGAACAAAGGTGTTTTGGGAGCGGACATGGAAACGGCCGCTTTATTCACGATCGGACGGCTGCGCGGAATAAAAACGGCATCAATATTAAACAACGTCGTTTTATGTAAAACCGACACGGCAAACGCCATCGGCGGATATGTTGACGGTAAACAAGCCACGGCTCAAGGCGAAAAAAATGAAATCATCACCGCTTTGGAAGCTTTCGTTAAAATGGAAAACGCGGGATAAACATTCCTTTTTATAAAAAACGCGGTAGGTGTGTCATTCGACACAGCCGTTTTATCTTTAATCGTCTATTCTGATAAAACAGTTGATAACGTTGTCTGCAAAAGACAATGAAATGCCAACGCTGACTGCCTGCGATAAAAAGGATGCTGTTTTATGATTGCCCCTCCTCGATCACAAGACAGCATCCGGCAGACTACCCTACCAAACACAATAAAAAATCCCCTGACGGGGATTTTTGGTGCGCCCGGCGGGATTGCTCCGCGCTTCGCGCCTCGTCCCTGCGGGATAGCCTCCGGCTCCGTTCGCTAATGCTCACCGAACCCACTTCGTGGCTTCTCTCCTTGCCACTGCGCACAATAAAAAATCCCCTGACGGGGATTTTTGGTGCGCCCGGCGGGATTGCTCCGCGCTTCGCGCCTCGTCCCTGCGGGATA
>JAZNBT010000142.1:0-24827 GCA_045587165.1 Alphaproteobacteria bacterium
TCCTTGGTAAGGAAGGGGTCGCGTGTCCGATTCACGCCAGCGGCACCATTTATTGAAAACAGCACCGGTTTCGGTGCTTTTTTTATGATTGTTATGAAAAAAGCGTTTCTCGCTCAATCTGATTTTTATGATAAAAAACGGAGAAGCGCATCAAATTTTTTGAAAAATTATTACAGAAGAACTATTCGGAGAAACATTATGCTTAAAAATATCGGAATTCTCGGTGATTCCATCGCTCACGGTTATTGTGATGAAAAGGGCGCGGGATGGTTTTCAAGATTGGGGCAAATGATATTGGAAAACAGCGAGAATCCGTGCCTTTTCAATAATATGTCGCAATCCGGAGATAATATCGCCGATATAACGAATAGAGCTGTTTCGGAAGTTTTATCCAGACATTTCGATTTGATTTTTGTTAATGCGGGAATAAATGATTTGCGTCGAAGAAAGAACAGCGGTTTGCATTTGGATTTTTCGGATGGAGCACGGATTATGTACTGGAATAAATTGCTTGATATTTTAAACAAGGCAAAAGCTGAAATTATCGTTTTGGATTTGATGCCTGTTGTTGAAAAACGCTACACACGGCAAGCTTCTTTGATCCGTTATAATTCCGATGTCGAACACTATAATCAAATCATAAAAGAAATTTGCAAAGAACGAAATATTTGTTTTTTTCCAAGATACGATCAATGGAAAAACAGAGATTTGGAGGGTTTGTATAAAGATGCCACTCATCCGAACTCCGAAGGTCATCAGATCATCGCTCAAGAAGTCTATGATTATTTAAAAGAAAGTCGTCTTTTGCGGCGTTTCGGGCTTGATCGCGATGATGCGGCGGCCGTGAACCGTTAAAATCATGTCGATAAAGTATGGCAATATGAACCGTATCTCTTTGATCCGTTTCTTTGGATGGAATAAAGAAAAAATTAATGGTTCGGAAGTACAAAATGATTCCAAACTGATCCGAAGTATCCGTCGAAATGCCAAAACATTAAAACGAGAGGGGATTGAAAATGCTGATAAAATGTCCCGATTGCGGCCGGATGAGAAGTTCCAGTGCGTCGGCATGTCCTCATTGCGGCTGTACGAAAAAGACTGGCGGTTGTGCGGGATGGATTGTTTTTGCGTTAATGTTGCCGTTTTTAATTCTTAACAATAACGATAGTAATTACTATACGGTAGGTAATGTAAACCTGCGAGATGCGCCGAACGGAAATATCATAACTCAAATTCCCAAAGGTAAAGAGATTGAATGTATTGTCGAAAACGATTGGTGTCGCGTGGAATGGAACGGTCAAAAGGGATATGTCGCCATGAAAGTTCTGCGCAAAAATACAACGTCCTCTGCCGAAAACAATACGGCGGTCGGTCAGGCGTTGCCTCGGCCGGAACCTGAAACGCCCCGTGGCGGATTGATTCAGGCCATTGAAAATTAAATCAATATAAAGCGGATACTTGATGAAGAAATATTTTTTTGATTTTTCTCGTATTTTATTCAGTTCTTTTGTCATTTGGCTGTTTTTAATTTTGCCTGAATCGGTTTTCGGTTTTATCCGACCGGATTTGACGGTTTGTTGGCATTTGAACAGCATGGGAATGTTGTTTTTGTTGGCTTTTATGCTTTCAATGGTCAAAAATAAAACATTTTTTGTTCGTTTTTTGTCCGTTTTCGGTGCTTTGCAGATTATTCAATTCGTTTCAATGGCGTACAGAGGGACGTATTTGGATGCACAAACAATTGATGCCCTTTTCTTTAAAACGGGCGACGTTTTTGCCGCGGCTAAGCCGGTTTGGTATAAATATCTGTATTTATTGATTTTAGTCGGGATGCCGTATTCGTTGTTGGGGTATGTCGTATCGCGGGATATTTTAAATCGTATTGCGTTTAAAGGCGCTTGGTTTTTTGTGTTGCTCTTTTTCGGTTTTATTGTTTATCAATCAACATTGTTGCTCGAAACGGAACAAACGCCGTTTAAACAAGGATGTTATGCTTCTTTTAATACGATCAATTCCGTATCGGCCTACTTCGGGAAGGTTTTACCGCAAAAGCTGAAGGGAAATTTACCGAAATTTGTTAAGCCGGTTGATGTCGATACCCTTTCCGTTCTTGAAGGTGAGTCTGTCGCTGCGGAAGCCGTCAAGCCCGATGAAGCGGTCGAACAGATTGAAAATATGATACCGGTTAATCAGGTTGATACAACCGAAATTATTGAAGAAAATATGTCGGAAACGAATTTAAACACTGCGTCCGAATTATAAAAAGTTTTCCAATTCTTCGGATAATTCCAACCATTGTTGTTCGGCTGTTTCGATTTCTTCGTTAAGCTGAGCCAGCGATATTTGCAGGTTTTTGACTTTGGCGGCGTTTAATCCGATCATATAAAGGGTCGGATCCTCCAGCATATCCTCGATTTTTTCTTTTTGCGTGTTTAGTTTTTCCAACAATGCTTCCGTTTCTTTTAATTTTTTGCGCAGGGGAGCCGATTGTCGGCGTTTTTCAGCGGCTTCGCGGCGTTCGTCTTTGCGAGAAACAGTCGGTTTTTCGGCTTTTTCCGTAGTTTTGCCCGCCGATTGGATTTTGGCCTTTTGCGCCAATAAGTCGCGATAATCATCCAAGTCGCCGTCGTAAGCCGTACACCGTCCGTTGTCGATCAGCCACAATCTGTCCGCAGTCAGTTCGATCAAATGCGGATCGTGCGTGATTAAAATAACAGCGCCGTTATAGTTGTTAATTGCGTTGATCAAGGCGTCGCGCGCGTTAATGTCCAGATGGTTCGTCGGTTCGTCCAATAAAAGAATGTGCGGGGAGTAACGTGTCATCACTGCGAACAGCAAACGAGCCTTTTCTCCGCCGGATAATTGTTTGATGAGCGTGTCCGCTTTTTGCTGCGTCAATCCGAACGTTCCCAAATGAGCCCGAATTTTTGTTTCGGGCGTATCTTTCATAACCAGTTGCATTTGTTGGAACGCCGTCAGGTTTTCGGACAGTTCTTCGGTTTGATGCTGTGCGTAATAACCGACTTGCAATTTAGCGGAAGCCTGCATTGTTCCGTTCATTAATTTTAATTTGCCGGCCAACAATTTCGCAAAAGTCGATTTACCGTTGCCGTTCGCTCCCAATAAAGCGATTCTGTCGTCGGCATCTATGCGCAAATTCATTTTAGACAGGACGACTTTTTCTCCGTATCCTACACTGCCGTCTTCGATTTTAATCAGGGGGGAGGGCAGTTCCTGCGGTTCGGGAAAAGAAAAATGCAATTCCGTTTCGTTTGCGAAAACGACTTTCGGCGGCAGGCGTTCCAACATTTTAATACGGCTTTGCGCCTGCTTGGCTTTGTTCGCCTTATACCGGAAACGATCGACAAAAGATTGCAGATGCCGGCGGACATCTTCGGTTTTTGCGGCTTGTTTTTGTTCGTTTTCCCGTTGCAAGGCCCGTGTTTGCTCAAAGGCGTCGTAATTTCCGCCGTAAGAAATGATTTTTAGGTTTTCAATATGCAGGATACGGGAGCACAAACGGTTTAACAAAGACCTGTCATGGCTGATAACAATCAGTGTCCCCGAATATTTTTCCAAAAAGTTTTCCAACCATAAAGTCGCCTCCAAGTCCAGATGGTTGGTCGGTTCGTCCAATAATAAAATATCGGACGGTACGAACAGAGCCGCCGCCAAAGCGACGCGCATCCGCCATCCGCCGGAAAAAGAGCTCAGCGGTTGGAGTTGCTGTTCCCGAGTAAAACCCAATCCGTAAAGAATCGCGCCGGCTCTGGCCTCGGCGGAATTGGCGCCGATGACGTTTAACCGTTCGTGTATTTCGCCGATTCTTATACCGTCGTTTTCCGTTTCAGCTTTTTCCAAAGCGTTTAATAACGCGGTTCTTTCTGTGTCGGCTTGTAAAACGCAGTCGATCAGGGAAACGGACGTGTCGGGAATTTCTTGCGCAACGGTTGCGATCTTATGGCCTTTGGTAATGTTGATGTCGCCGTCGTCAGAGGATAAATCGCCCAAAATCAAACGAAACAAAGTTGTCTTGCCCGTTCCGTTGCGTCCGGTCAGACCGACTTTTTGTCCGTCGGAAATATGAGCCGAGGCCGCATTAAACAACAGCCGTCCGCCAAACCGTAATGTAATGTCGTTAATATCCAGCATAACGACAGGACTTTAACCGATCGCGAGTAAAAAGAAAAGCGTTTAAAAATTAAGGAATTAACTTTGATTTAAGTGCTTTTTTCTAAATTAAAAGGAGGTCGCTTTCTTTACAAAAAGAAAGTTTTGGTCAATGATACGGATAAATACCAACAAAAGCGCCGCAGGATGAGTAACCGTCTGTATTACATGAAGGTCTTTTTTTTGCAGTACAAATCTTATTTTGTGCTGAGCGCCGTTATATTCGTTCTAGGTTTTTTGGTTGCAGCCGTAATGTTTCAAGGACCTAAGATACCGAAAACGGAACAGGATTTTTCAGACGCGTTGGAAACGGGGACGCATTTGTTTGAAATGAAACGTTATGACGAAGCGTATGAATATCTGATCTATCCGGGGGAACACGGTTATGCCAAGGCGCGTTTTCTGTTGGGGGAAATGTATTATAACGGTTTCGGCGTCGAAAAAGATCTGAAACGGGCTTTTGAAAATTATAAAGCCGCCGCAAATCAATCGGTCGAGGCCAAATATATGGCGGCTTCAATGGCTTTTCGCGGTGAAACGAAGGAAATGCCGAAAGGTGCGGCGACGACAATGCTGACCGAAGCCGCTTATCACGGTTATAAACGGGCGCAAAACGATTTGGGGATATACTCTTTGATGTCCGGTGATTATGAACAGGCTTATTTTTGGCTCTCATTGGCCTCGGGCGGTGCATCCGAACGGGCGCAAAAGGCTTTGCAAACGGCGGCGGGAAAATTGTCTGATTATCAGCGCGGTTTGTTGGATGTCGAAATAAAAGGTTTCGTCGCTCGAAAATAAACAATTTGTCGGTTGAAAGCTTTTCATCAGACGGGTATAAAGAAATCATGAAAATTTGTTAACTTTAATTTACAGAGGATAAAATGACTGTACAACGCACATTTTCCATTATTAAACCCGATGCCACCCGCCGTAATTTGACGGGCAAAATCAACGCCGTTATCGAAGAAAACGGTCTGCGTATCGTCGCACAGCGCCGCGTACGTCTGACAACGGAACAGGCAAAGGCTTTTTACGAAGTTCATGCCGGCAAGCCGTTCTATGACGAACTGGTCGCTTTCATGACGTCCGAACCCGTCGTCGTTCAAGTGCTGGAAGGTGAAAACGCCGTCGCGCATTACCGTGAAGTCATGGGCGCAACGAATCCGGAAAAAGCCGAAGAAGGAACAATCCGTAAAATGTTTGCCGTTTCTATGGGCGAAAATTCCGTCCACGGTTCGGATTCTGATGAAAATGCCGCTCGTGAAATCAGCTTTTTCTTTTCACAGTGCGATATCGTCGGTTAATTTTATCTGATTAAAGCGGGAGCCGCCCTAATGAAAAAAAAGTATGTTTCTTTTTTTACCGTTTTGACTGCGTTATTTTTCATCGTTTTGTCAGTCGGTTCCGTGCGGGCGGCTTCGCTTGATTCCAAAATGTTTTCCGCCAGCGGCATTCAGGTTGATGTTACGGCGAAAAATGCCGCCGCCGCCCGTGAACAGGCCATGCAGGACGGCCAGAAAAGGGCTCTGATGGTTGTTATGGAACGCATTACGCCGTCTTATGTCGTCGAACAATTGGCGGAATTGGTGCCGGACGATATTTTAAATTTCGTTCAGGATATCAGTGTGTTAAACGAAAAAACGTCGTCCGTGCGTTATATGGCGACATTGGAAGTGCGTTTTAATCCGGATGCGGTCAGAGAGTTGTTGCGTCAAAACGGGCTGCCTTATGTCAGGACGTCCGGAAAACCGCTGTTGATCCTGCCGATTTATAAACGTTCCGTTTCCTCATCGCCCGTATTGTGGGAAGAAGATAACGCTTGGTTGCGTTCTTGGATAAACCGTTCGGCCGAAAGTTATATGGTTCCGTTGTTCGTTCCCATGGGCGAATTGTCGGATTTACAGACGCTTACCGTCGACCAGATCATTAACGGGGATCTGGTCGCGGCGCAGGCTTTGGCCAAACGTTATGAAGCCGAAGGTATTTTGATCGTTGAACTGATCAGAAACGGTCAAACCTTTACGGTTAAAGGACGCGCGATGGATGAAATGACGGCTTCCGAAATTCCGAATTTTTCATTTTCTTTGCCGCTGACAAAGAATACGGCAACGACGTTTGCCCGCGCCGTTAAAAAGGTTGTCGAACATCTGGAAAGCGTCTGGAAAAGCGAACAGATGGTCCAGTTTAACGAGGCGGCATCTTTGGTCGCTTTAGTGCCTGTCCCCAATCTGGAACAATGGGAAAAAATCAAAGAACGTTTGGACCGGATTCCGTTGATCAGTTCTTATTATTTGCAGGCGGCCCGTTCGGGTGTGTTGCAATTGACGATCTTTTTTGCGGAAAATCTGGAACGTCTGCAAAAGGAAATGAATAAGCGTATGTTGTCTTTGACGGTTTTGCCTTCCGGTGTATTTAAATTAACTGCGGCGGAACAGGTGTCTTACATGCCGTTCGGAGAAGCGGATTCTTTCGGGCAGGTTAAAGAGGATACGATGATGCCGGCGGCAGAAGGGAAAACGCAGGAAAATATTCTGCCTTAATCTGTTTTTAGAGGAAAACGTTATGTCGAATGCACAAAAATTATCCGTTTGGTGCGGCGCCTTTGTTTTGTTTGTCGTCGGTATCTATGTTTTACGCGATGTTTTGTTGCCGTTTGTCGCGGGAATTTCAATTGCGTATTTTCTGGATCCTTTGACATCAAAACTGCAGCAAAAGATGCGCTCCAGAATTGCGGCTTTATGCATTGTTTTTGCGGTGTTGATTCTGGCTGTGTTGTTGTGTGTGTTTATCGTTGTGCCGATCGTTCAAAAACAGCTGAGCCTTTTTTTGGCGAATTTGCCGGTTTACGCCGGTCTTCTTTGGGGGAAATTGGAACCGTATGTCGCAGAATTGAAAAAGATTTTTCCAAATCAGACGGAAAACTTGCAGCAAACTGTTTCCGAGCATTTTTCGGGCGGAATGAAGTTGTTGTTGGGGACGGTTAAAAGGGTTTTGTCGGGCAGCATGGCGTTTATCAACTTGTTGTCCCTTTTATTGATCACGCCTGTTGTTGCGTTTTATTTGTTGCGGGATTGGAACAAGTTCTGCAATGTTATTAAAGGACTGTTGCCCAGAGAAGAAGCGCGTACAATCAGGAAATTGTTATCCGAAATGAATGATATCGTTTCCGGATTTGTTCGCGGACAAGCTACAGTTTGTTTGTGTCTGGGGATTTTTTATGCGGTCGGATTGACGTTGTCCGGATTGGATTTGGGATTGATGATAGGCTTGGGAATTGGTTTGTTGTCTTTTATTCCTTATGTCGGATCGACAATAGGTTTTGTTTCCAGCGTAGGGCTGTCGATTGTCCAGTTTAATGATTGGAAACGTACGGCTGTGGTCGTTGTTATCTTTTTCTTGGGGCAGATGTTGGAAGGTAATGTTTTAACGCCGAAGCTTGTCGGTGAAAAAGTCGGTTTGCATCCTGTATGGGTAATGTTTGCTTTGCTTGTCGGTGCGACATTATTCGGTTTCTTAGGGGTTTTAATCGCAGTTCCCGTCGCCGCCATCATTGGTGTCTTAGTGCGTTTCGGAGTTCAGAAGTATAAAGAAAGTTCGCTGTATTTAGGGACGCCTCAATCGTAAAAAAAATGCCGGATTTGTTTCATCAAGCTGTTTTGGATTTGCCGGTGCGTTCCGTAACGGGGCGGGCGGATTTTTTTGCGGCGCCTGAAAACAGTCAGGCCGTTGCTTTGATAGATTCCGTTCCGAACGGTTTTTACGGTGCCGTTCTTGTCGGAGAGAAAGGCTGCGGAAAAACGCATTTGGCGCATTTGTTTGCAGAAACCGTTTTGCAAAAGACGGGAAAAAAAACGGCGATTTTACAAGCGTCCGGCCTTGATGTTTCTTCCTTAACCGATTTTTTGGAAAAAGATCCTTACGCGGTTTTGGAAAATGCGGATTCTTCTGTTGATGAACAGGCTTTGTTTCATTTGTTAAATACGGTTAAAAGTTTGAACGGCTTTGTTTTGATTACGTCCGACCGTATGCCTTCGGTATGGAATTTATCCTTGCCGGATTTGATTACGCGATTGAAGTCCTTGCCGTGCGTTGAAATCAAACCGCCGGGGGAAATGTTGATCCAAGCCGTTTTGATTAAACAATTTTCCGATCGTCAATTAAAGGTCGCGCCGGAAGTCATAGCCTATATTTTACGGAATATGGAACGTTCTTTTTCGGCCGCATCTTTTATTGTTAAGCGAGCCGATGAGCTTTCTTTGGAAAAGAAAAACGCCGTAACGATACCGTTAATTCGTCAGGTGTTGTCGGAAGAAAAAGGATAATTCTTTTTGATTTTGACGTTGATGTCTTTTAAGAATGAAAAGTCCTTGGATTTTTCTTTTAATTTTACGGAAATCTGTTCGATTTGATTAAAAAAGAACATGTTCTTTTCTTTAAGAACTTGGTCTTTATTCTTTAAAGTTTGAATGATTTCTATATTAGCGTTGTTTTCAATGGCTTTCATCAACGCCGTTTCGCCGTCCTTATCTTTTATTTCCGTATCTGCGCCGGCTTTCAGCAGTTCTTTTACGACCTCCTGATTGGAATTGTTCCAAGCGGCAAACATTAACGGCGTATAACCGTTGTTTGAGCGGGCGTTGACCTCCGCACCGGCAGAAATCAGGCGCTTGATAACGTTGGGATTGTCGTTGAACAGAGCCGCCTGCATCAAGGGGGTATATCCCTTGTTCGTTTTGATGTTAACGTTTGCTCCGTTGTTGATCAAAGATAAAATAAGGGCGGGGTTGTTATTGAATAATATTGCCAACATTAAAGGGGAAAAGCCGTCTTTGTTTATAAAATCGATAAAGGCCCCTTTTTGCAGAAGTTTTTTTATTACAAGCGGATTCGAGTTGTATTTCGCCGCATAAGACAGTGCGGTTTCGCCGTTCGCGTCCATGCAGTTGACGTTGATGCCCGTCGCAATCAGCCTTTCGACAATTTCTGCGTTTGCGTTATATTGGGCTGCATACATTAAAGCGTCTTCATATAAGTTATACGATATGCTTTTTTTTGAAAGAAAATAAATCAATGCCCCGATGACATTCGGTTCTTTATTGCCTCGAGCGGCGCACATTAAGGCCGTTTCATTGTTTTTATTAACGGCGTTTATGTTCGCACCGGCTTTAATCAATGTCATCAATACCTTCGGATTTTCATTGTATTCCGCCGCATACATCAGCGCCGTGTTGCCCATGTCGTCAACCGCGTTTAAATCCGCTTCCAGATTGATCAAAAAAGAGATGGTGTTCGGGTCGGGGCAATGCTTTGATGCGTACATCAAAGTCGTCAGCCCTTCGCTGTTTCTAGCTTCAATGTCGCATCCTTCTTGCAACAACGTCAAGACGTTTTGATACGAATTTCCGTAAACGACGGCCTTTTGCAGAAGGGTTTCGCCTTTGCTTTCAATATTGATATCGGCATTATGCTGAATAAGCAAACGAATGATATCGCCGGACGCATTGAACGATACGGCCTGAGCCAAAGCTGAAGAACCGTGTTCCGTCGTTTCATTGACATTCGCCCCGACGGAAATCAATGTGGTGACGACATCGATCGGTTTGTTGTTTTTGACGGCATACATTAACGGCGTTTTGCCGCTGACGTTTTTTGAATTAACGTCCATTCTGTGGGCAATAATCCCTTTTACGTCATTTCGTTTTATTGCGTCAAATATACTCATTGGCGTTCTCGTACAAAATTTTCATAAATATATAAAGGATAAAAAAATTATGCCAGTGAATTTTATATGACGTTCATTCGCGTTCCCTATTTTCTTTTTTTATTCGCGTTCCCTATTTTCTTTTTTTATATGGATTTTCATGTTTTTAGAGTTATAAAAAGATTGCTAAATTTCTTTAGATTGCCTAAAGTTTCTGACAGGGTAATTTCCTGATGTTAGTTTTCATTGATATTTAATAGAGAGAAGAATAATGCGTTTATCTCGTTATTTTATGCCGACGCTGAAAGAAAATCCGGTCGAGGCTCAAATCGTTTCCCACAGATTGATGTTGCGGGCGGGTATGATTCGTCAGAGCAGTGCCGGAATTTATACATGGTTGCCTTTAGGTCTGCGCGTTTTGAAAAAAATCGAAACAATCATTCGCGAAGAACAGGATCGCGCCGGAGCTCAGGAATTGTTGATGCCGACGTTGCAGCCGTCCGATTTGTGGAAAGACAGCGGTCGTTACGATGCTTACGGTCCCGAGATGCTGCGCATTACGGACAGACACAACCGCGTGTTGGTCTACGGACCGACGGCGGAAGAAGTCATTAACGATATCGTGCGTAATGAATTGAAAAGTTATAAGGAAGCACCGAAGATTCTTTATAACATTCAATGGAAATTCCGCGACGAAGTCCGTCCCCGTTTCGGTGTCATGCGCGGACGCGAATTTTTGATGAAAGACGCTTATTCCTTCGATTTAACGTATGAAGCGGCTAAGCACTCTTATAATAAGATGTTTGTCGCTTATTTGCGCACGTTCGCCCGTTGCGGCGTACACGCAATTCCGATGAAGGCCTCCACGGGACCGATCGGCGGCGATTTAAGCCATGAATTCATTGTTTTGGCGGAAACGGGCGAAGAACAGGTTTATTGCGATAAACGCTATCTGACGATGGAAATTCCCGATGAAAATATTGATTACGATTCGGATTTGGAACCGGTTTATCAAAAATGGACCAGTTTGTATGCTGCGACCGAAGAAAAATACGACGAAGCGGAAGCCGGAGCAATAGGCGATAATTTGTTAAGCGCTCGCGGTATCGAAGTCGGACAGGTGTTCTATTACGGTAAAAAGTATTCTTCGGCGATGAATGTCGCCGTTGCCGGTGAAGACGGGAAACCCGTTCAGTTCGAAGGCGGCTGCTATGGTATAGGCGTTTCGCGCGTAATGGGGGCGATTATTGAAGCTTCTCATGACGATAACGGCATTATTTGGCCTGAATCCGTCGCTCCGTTTAAAGTCGGTTTGATTAACCTGACGTCGGGAAAAGAAGAAACGGATAAAGCTTGCGACGAACTGTATGCCAAATTGAAAAAAGCCGGCGTCGAGGTTTTATATGACGATCGTGACGAACGTGCCGGCGTGAAGTTTTCGACGATGGATTTGATCGGGTTGCCTTATCAACTGATCGTCGGTTCCCGCGGTTTGAAAAACGGCGTTGTCGAAATTAAAAACAGAAAGACCGGCGAACGTCGGGAATTAACGCCCGATGATGCCGTTGATTTCTTGACGAAATAAATAAACGTAGAGGGAAAGATGATCTTTTCTGCTTTTGAACGCATGGTGGCGTTCAGATATTTAAGGGCCAGACGCAAAGAAGGTTTTGTGTCCGTAATCGCAGCATTTTCCTTTTTGGGGATAGTGTTGGGCGTGGCGACCTTGATTATCGTTATGGCTGTCATGAACGGTTTCAGACAGGAGCTTCTTTCCCGCGTTTTAGGTTTGAACGGACATCTGGGGGTCTATGCCGTTCACGGAACCGTATTGAATGATTATGAAGCATTGGCCGAAAAGTCTGCGACGGTGAAAGGCGTTAATCTGGTTATGCCTTTGATCGAAGGGCAGGTTATGGTCAGTTCCGTACGCAGCGCTCAGGGAGCCGTCGTTCGCGGTATCCGGCCGCAGGATTTTGCCAAAAGACCCATTCTGGCCGACAGTATCGTCGGGGGCAGGGCGGAAGCGTTTTCAGATCCGAATACGGTCTTTATCGGCGATCGTCTGGCACAGAAACTGGGGGTTTATGTCGGTGAGGAAATCTCTCTGATTTCACCGAAGGGAACCGTTACCGCGTTCGGTTCCGTGCCGCGCATGCGTTCTTATACGGTCGGGGGAACTTTTTCCGTCGGCATGTATGAGTACGATTCGGCTTTTATTTTTATGCCGATGGATGAAGCGCAGAAGTTCTTTAACATGGATAATACCGTAACCAATCTGGAGGTTTTCTTGGATCGCCATGATTTGGTTTCTTCCGCTCAGCCGCAAATGGCCGCCTCTTTGGGGGCCGGAGTGCGCATTTATGATTGGCAACGCTCGAACGCCGCTTTTTTCAATGCCATTCAGGTTGAACGCAATGTGATGTTTCTAATCTTGACGCTGATCATTCTGGTCGCTTCCTTTAATATGATTTCCGGTTTGATTATGCTGGTCAAAGACAAAGGGCGCGATATCGCTGTTTTGCGTACAATGGGTGCAACTCGGGGAATGATTATGCGTATCTTTTTCATGAGCGGCGCTTCCATCGGATTTTTCGGAACGTTGTTCGGCGTGATTTTCGGATTGCTGTTTTGCGACAATATTGAATCCATTCGTCGTTTTTTGGAAAAATTGGCCGGCACGGATTTGTTCGCCGCCGAAATTTATTTTTTGACACGGCTGCCTGCCGAAGTCGATCCGGTTGAAGTTGTCGCCGTCGTCGTAATGGCGTTGTTCCTTTCTTTCGCCGCGACGTTGTATCCTTCATGGCGGGCGGCCAGATTAGATCCTGTGGAGGCCTTGCGCTATGAATGATCAACATGAAATGGCCGTTAATCAGTCTTCGATACCGGTGTTGGTTTTAAAGGGGGTCCGTCGTCATTACGTACAGGGAAAAGCGATTATAGATGTTTTGCGCGGGATTGATTTAAAAATTTCTCAAGGCGAAATGGTTGCCTTGGTCGGCCCTTCCGGCGCGGGGAAATCGACATTGCTGCATGTGACCGGATTGTTGGAAGCTCCTGATGAAGGCGAAGTCTTCTTAAGCGGCACGCCCAGTTCCGACATGGACGACGATACGCGTACGAAAATGCGGCGTGAATATTTGGGGTTCGTATATCAAAATCATAACTTGCAGCCTGAATTTTCCGCATTGGAAAACGTTATGATTCCGCAAATGATCGCCGGAAAGAAAAAAAGTGAAGCAGCGGATTATGCCGGATTTTTGTTGGAAAAGATGAAGTTGGCCGATCGAATGAAACATCGGCCGGCTCAATTGTCCGGCGGGGAAGCTCAGCGCGTCGCGATTGCACGCGCTTTGGCTAATAAACCGCATATGCTTTTAGCCGATGAACCGACAGGCAATTTGGATCCGATTACGTCCGAAGCCGTTTTCAGGGTGTTGGTTGATGTCGTTCGTGAAACGGGGCTGTCGGCTTTGATCGCAACGCATAATCCCGAATTGGCGGATCGTATGGATCGAAAAATCACATTGCGAGACGGGCGGTTGGAAGAGCTTGATACGCTTGGGATGAGCGGACGTATCGCTTTTAAACAACGCTTTATCGAAGTATAAAAATGACTCAAGAAACGGTCTTATCTGCAAATCCGATCGCCGATTTCGTGCATTTGCGCGTACATACGGCTTATTCTTTGTTGGAAGGGGCCGTTAAAATCAAAAACCTGATCGGTTTATGCGAAAAATATCGCATGCCCGCCGTTTCCATGACGGATACGAACAATTTGTTCGGGGCGTTTGAAATGTCGTCGGAGTGTGCCGCTCACGGAATACAACCGATCATCGGTGTTCAGCTGGCAGTAGATTTGGAAACGGATGAAAAACGTTTTTCCGCAAAAGATCCCGATGCGGGCATTGACGATATCGTGTTGCTGGTTCAAAACGAACGGGGATATGCTCATTTGCGTATGCTGTCGGAACAGGCGTATATGTTTACGCCGAACGATGAAAAACCGCATGTTTCTCTTGAAGCGTTAAAAAAATATTCGGACGGACTGATCTGTCTGACCGGAGGGGCGAAAGGTGCCGTCGGCCGTCAGGTTTTGGCCGGAAAGCCGGAAAAGGCCGAAGAGGTTTTAAAACGTTTGCTCGATATTTTCCCCAAGCGTTTGTACATGGAAATACAGCGGCACGGTACGCCGGAGGAAAATCAGACGGAATCCGCTTTTTTGGATTTGGCATATAAGCACGATGTGCCGTTGGTCGCGACGAATGAAGTCTTCTTTACCGATCCGGATATGTTTGAAGCGCATGACGCGCTGATCTGCATCAAAGAAAAGACACACGTGATCGTCAATGAACGTCGCCGTTTGACTCCGGAACATTATTTTAAACCGCCGGAAGAAATGAAAAAGCTTTTTGACGATTTGCCCGAAGCGATTGAAAATACGATCGTTATTGCCAAACGTTGCGGTTTTATGGTGGAAAAACAACCGCCCGCATTGCCGCGTTATCCCGATTGCGGTGATAAAACGGAAGCGGAAGTTTTGCAGGAACGCGCCCGTGCCGGATTGGAAAAACGTTTAGCCGTTCACGTTTTTAAAGAAGGGATGGGCGAAGAAGAAAAAAATGCTTTGCGCGAACAATATACGCAGCGGTTGGAATATGAACTCAGCGTTATCATTCAAATGGATTTCCCCGGTTATTTCCTGATTGTTTCCGACTTTATTCAATGGTCGAAAGCTCATGGTATTCCCGTTGGTCCCGGACGCGGTTCCGGAGCGGGATCGGTCGTGGCTTGGTCGCTGACGATTACGGATTTGGATCCGATCCGTTTTCATCTGCTGTTTGAACGCTTTTTAAATCCCGAGCGCGTTAACATGCCTGACTTTGACGTTGATTTTTGTCAGGACAGGCGCGGTGAAACGATTGATTATGTTTGCGAAAAATACGGTCATGAACGTGTCGCGCAGATTATTACGTTCGGGAAACTGCAGGCTAAAGCCGTTATTCGCGATGTCGGGCGTGTCTTACAAATGGATTTCGTTGCCGACAAGCTGGCTCGGCTTGTGCCGGCGAAACCCGGTACGACTTTGGCGGAAGCTTTTTCCGTTGAACCTGAATTTGATAAGCAACGCAAAAGCGATGCCCGTGTGGAACAATTATTGGATATTGCCGTCAAATTGGAAGGGCTTTACAGAAATGCGTCAACCCATGCCGCCGGTGTGGTTGTCGGGCAGGTGCCGTTGAATCAAATCGTTCCGGTTTATCGAGATTTGAGCGCTTCTTCCGATCTGCCCGTAACGCAGTATAACATGAAATTTGTCGAATCTACGGGATTGGTCAAGTTTGACTTTTTGGGATTAAAAACGCTGACCGTTATCGCGGAAGCCGTTAAAATGGTTCAAAAACGCGGAATTAACCTGAATATTTCCGAAATATCTCTGGATGACAAAGAAACTTATGAACTGTTGCATCAGGCCGAAACGGACGGGGTGTTTCAATTGGAAAGCGGCGGCATGCGTAAAACTTTGCGCGATATGCAACCGGATTCTTTAGAAGACTTGATCGCTTTGGTATCTTTGTACCGGCCGGGGCCGATGGATAATATCCCCAGCTATATCGCCCGTAAACACGGCAAAGAAGAACCCGACTATATGCATCCGATGTTGGAAGGAATCTTAAAAGAAACCTACGGCATTATGATCTATCAGGAACAGGTCATGCAGATCGCTCAAAAAATGGCCGGCTATACCTTGGGCGGTGCCGATTTGCTGCGTCGGGCTATGGGGAAAAAGAAAAAAGAAGAAATGGAATTGCAGGAAACCATTTTTATCGAAGGAGCCACCAAAAACGGCATTGATCCTGCAAAAGCCAAAAGCATCTTTGCCCGTATGGCAAAATTCGCCGAATACGGTTTTAATAAATCCCATGCGGCGGCGTATGCGTTGATCGCATATCAAACGGCTTATTTAAAAACGCATTATCCCGTTGAGTTTATGGCGGCGACGATGACGTACGATATGCAAAATACGGATAAGCTGGCTTTGTATAAAAAAGAATTGGGGCGTTTGAAAATAACGCTTTTACCCCCTGATATTAATCATTCGTACGTACCTTTCGCCGTTGAGGACGGAGCGGTGCGTTATGCCTTGATGGCGGTGAAAGGATCAGGGGAAGCGCCGGCTAAAGCCGTCGTCGCCGAACGTGAAAAAAACGGACCGTTTAAATCGATTACCGATTTTATCCGTCGTATGGATTCTTCCAATTTGGACAGGAAAAGTCTGGAAACATGGATTAAAGCAGGCGCTTTTGATTGTTTGGAAAAAAACAGGGGACTGTTGCATGCCAATCTGGATTTGTTGATGAAACATGCCCGCGTCGCCGGTGAAGAAAAAAACAGCGCACAGATTAATCTGTTCGGTCAAGCCGTTACGGAAGAAGCCATTTCTTTAACGCCGTCACCCGCTTGGTCGGCGGATGAAAAGCTTAAAATGGAATCCGCCGTGATCGGATTTTATTTGTCGGCCCATCCGTTGGATCGTTACGGCAAAAGCTTGGAACGTTTGCGGGCGATGACATATAATGAAACCGTACGCAGTGTGGCAAAGGCCGGATCGTTGCGTGCAAAAATGGCCGTGACGGTAACGGGCGTACGCGAACGTATGAGCAAAAAGGGATCCAAATACGCGTTTGTTTCCGCTTCGGATACGTCGGGCAGTTTTGAGTTCACGGTTTTTTCGGAAGGTTTGAGCCATTACAGGGATCTTTTGAAATCAGAACGTCCGTTATTGGTCACGGTTAATGCCGAAAAAGAAGAAGGAAGCGACGAGCCGCGCATGATTTTGCAGCATGTCGAAGCCTTGGACGATATTATTTCTCAGACGACAGGCGGGATTATGATCGTTGTCGATCGGGCGGAAGCTATCGAACCGCTGAAACAGTTGATTGACGGCTTGAACCCCGGACGCAGTCGCATATTGTTTATCGCTTTGGCCGATAAATGGGAAGTGGAAATTGTTTGTGAAAAAACGTATGCTTTAACTGCGGACGTTTTATCGATCTTGCCTAAAATTCAAGGTGTGTCGGAGGTTAGAGAATTATAATGATCAATTCTTTTACATTGCTGCGGTTGCTGAAACCCTCTTTTTCATTTGTATTGAATTTTCAACGTTTGGGACGTTTGATGGCCGTTCCGGCGGTGATTGTTTTTGCGGCGATGCTGATGGAATCTTATTATCCTTTGTTTTTTTTAGCTGAAACGGCTGAATTAAAATTGGCGGTCAATTTCTATATGTTAGGATTTTTTTTCATTCTTATTCTTTTTTTGGCCATCTCTCTTATGCGGCGTACCCAACAAATCATATTTTTCGGAGATGATCTTAAAAAAATATTCGTGCCGTCGGTAAATAGATCGTTGTTAAAATATTTCGTCGATATTTGTTATATTTTTATCAATTCGTTGTTTCTGTCCGTTATCGTCGCTTATTTGTTATTATTCATAATGAAACTCTTCATGCCGTTGCCGGATAAAGCAAACGTATACGCTCTGTTGGGGGCGGGGCTCCTGATGCCGTATTTTATGATCCGGTTTTGTTTGATATTGCCGGCGTCTGTCGCCGAAAAAAATATACGGTTTTGGGAGGCATGGAAAATGAGCCGCCGGATCAGTTCCATAACGGCGTTGAATTTCGCCTTGTTTCTACTGACGCCGTTTCTTTTTTTCATGATATTGTGTATGTTTGCCCGAAATATGTTGGGAGATTCAATGATCGTTTCTTTTCTGATGAACTTCAGTGCGATTCTTTCCTTGATGATTTCATCCGTTTTGCAGGCGGCATATTCGGCATATCTGTATTCGACGATCCAAAATCTGGATTGATTTTTTTTGGCGGGATTGTGCATTTATATCTTGCCAAAAATAAAAAATCAGATTAAAACGTACCCTGATTTCACACGCGGATATCGGCGGGACGCTTTTCAGGTGTCTTCGCTCCGGTGCCGGGGAATGGTTCTCCGGTTCATCTGTCCGCGGAGGTTTAACCGGAAAAAGAGGTAAAAAAATGGCTCTTCCTACATTTACAATGCGTCAGCTGATTGAATCTGGCGTTCATTTTGGTCACAACACGCGTCGTTGGAACCCGAAAATGAAACAGTACATTTTCGGAACGCGCGATAACGTTCATATCATTGATTTGCAGCAAACGGTTCCGATGCTGTATCGTGCCATGCAGGCCGTTCGTGATACGGCGGCTCAGGGCGGACGCATTTTGTTCGTCGGAACGAAGACTCAGGCTCAGCAGCCCGTTCGCGAAGCTGCCGAACGTTGCGGTCAGTATTATGTCAACCACCGTTGGTTGGGCGGCACACTGACAAACTGGAAAACGGTTTCTCAGTCTATCCGTCGTTTGAAAGAAATTGATTCCAAACAGGAAAAAGGTGAATTTGAAGGCTTGACGAAAAAAGAAAAGCTGAACATTTCCCGTGAACGTGAAAAATTGTATCGTTCTTTGGGCGGAATCAAAGATATGGGCGGTCGTCCCGACCTGATTTTCGTTATTGATACAGTCAAAGAAGGATTGGCTTTGCATGAAGCCCGTCGCTTGGGTATTCCCGTTATTGCGATCTGCGATACGAACTCTGATCCCGACAACATTGATTTCCCCGTTCCGGGTAATGATGATGCCATTCGCGCGATCAATTTGTACTGCGATTTGATTTCCGGTTCCGTTCTGGACGGTATTCAGGCCGAAATGGCTGCCGCCGGTGTTGATCTGGGGGCTCAGGAAACCGCGGTAGAAGAAGTCGAAGTCGCTGCGGACGAAGAAAAAGCCGACGCATAAAGCGTAAATGCTTTTTTAATGGCGGTGGCTTTGTTCCGCCGCCATTATTGTATAAAGTTAAGAATTATTCAGAAAGGAAAAACAAATGGCCGAAATTACAGCCGCTGTCGTTAAAGAATTGCGCGAAAAGACAGGCGCAGGCATGATGGATTGCAAAAAGGCTTTGTCCGAAGCTGCCGGCGATATCGAAAAAGCAGTCGACTGGCTGCGTAAAAAAGGGTTGGCTTCTGCCGCGAAAAAAGCCGGTCGTGTCGCTTCTCAGGGCTTGGTTGCCATGAAAACAGACGGCAAAGAAGGGGTGGTTGTCGAAGTTAACTCCGAAACAGACTTTGTTTCCAAAAACGATTTGTTCCAGAAGTTCGTCGCCGATGCCGCCGCAATCGCTTTGAAGGGCAATGGCGATATCGAAGCTTTGAAAACGGCTGACTTTGCCGACGGTAAAGATGTTCAGGGCGCTTTGACCGATTTGATCGCTAAAATCGGTGAAAATATGACGTTGCGCCGCAGTGCAAAAGTTTCCGTAAATGACGGTGTCGTTGTCGGTTACATGCACGGTGCCATCGCCGACGGTTTGGGGAAAATCGGTACGTTGATCGCATTGGAATCCGCAGGGGATAAAGCCGCTTTGGAAAAATTGGCGAAAAATTTGGCGATGCATGTTGCCGCCGCCGCTCCGGTTTGCTTGAATGTCGCTGATGTCCCCGCCGATATGGAAGAACGCGAAAAGAAAGTCGTTGAAGATCAGATCAAAGAAGAACAGGCTAAAACAGGAAAGACGAAACCCGCCGAAGTTATCGAAAAAATGATGGTCGGTCGTATTCGTAAATTCCATGAAGAAATCGTTTTGAACGAACAGTTCTTCATTATGGACGACAAAAAGAAAATTAAAGACGTGGTCGCCGATGCGGCCAAAGAAGTCGGCGCTTCTGTCGAATTAAAGGCTTTTGTCCGTTTTGCTTTGGGTGAAGGCATTGAGAAAAAACAGGAAGATTTCGCTGCGGAAGTCGCTGCCGCGGCCGGTACGAAATAATCAATTTGATAAAACGGCGGGATATTTTTTTTCCCGCCGTTTTTGTGTCAACCAAAAAAAGTGACGGGAAATGAAGTATAAACGGATTTTGTTAAAATTGTCCGGCGAAGGGCTGATGGGGAATAAAAGCTTCGGGCTGGATGAAAATATGCTCAATGACATTGCCGGTGAAATCAAACTGGTGCATGACGCAGGTGTTCAAATCGCTCTTGTTATCGGGGGCGGGAATATTTTTCGCGGTTTGTCGGGAGCTGCCGGCGGCATGGATCGCGTCAGAGCCGATCATATGGGGATGTTGGCAACGGTGATTAATTCTTTAGCCATGCAGGATGCTTTGCAGCGTGCCGGCGTTCCTGCCCGTGTCGTTTCCGGCGTGATGATGCCGACAATTTGCGAACCCTATGTTCAGCCGCGCGTTAAAAAGAAATTGAATGAAGGCAGTGTTATTATTTTTGCGGCGGGAACCGGAAATCCGTTTTTTACAACGGATACCGGAGCGGCTTTACGCGCCGCGGAAATGGGCTGCGAAGCGATTTTTAAAGCAACTCAGGTTGACGGAGTTTATTCTGCCGATCCGAAAAAAGATAAAAACGCTGTACGGTTTGAAAAAGTCAGCTATGATGAAGTATTGGTTAAAAATTTAAAGGTGATGGACGCATCGGCGATTGCTTTGGCCAGAGACAATAATATTTCTATTGTTGTCTTTTCAATGCACGAGAAAAAAGCTTTATACCGCGCTTTGGCGGGAGAAGGGGCTTTTACGGTCATTACCAACGCTGAATAGGAGAATAAAAATGGCAGGTTTTGCTACTTATGACGAAATACGGCAAGATACACGTACCCGTATGGACAAGACCATGGATTCGTTGAAAAAGGACTTTTCCGGATTGCGGACGGGACGTGCTTCAACGGCTTTGTTGGACGGAATTATGGTCGAAGCGTACGGTGCCATAACGCCTTTAGCTCAGGTCGGAACGGTCAGTGTGCCCGAATCGCGTATGCTGTCGGTACAGGTATGGGATAAATCTTTGGTCAAATCGGTTGAAAAAGCGATTCGCTCTTCCGAATTGGGATTGAACCCGATGAATGACGGTCAGCTGATTCGTATTCCTATTCCGCCCTTGAATGAAGAACGTCGTATCGAATTGACAAAAGTTGCTGCGAAATATACGGAACAAGCTCGTGTCGCTGTCCGCAATATTCGTCGTGATGCCATGGATGCCGTAAAAAAAATGCAGAAAGACGGTGATATTTCCGAAGATGATCAGAAAAAATACGAAACGGAAATTCAAAACCTGACCGATACGACGATCAAAGCCATGGATGAAATGCTGAAGGCCAAGGAACAGGAAATTAAGCAGGTCTGATGAATAATTCGCAAGCTATTCCCGTTCATATGGCCGTCATTATGGACGGTAACGGTCGCTGGGCTCAAAAAAGAGGTCTGACGCGGACGGCGGGGCATCGTGAAGGAGCAAAAGTCGTTGAAAAATTGGCGGAAACCTGCCTGTCTGCCGGTGTGCGTTATTTGACTCTGTTTTGTTTTTCTTCGGAAAACTGGGAGAGGCCTCAAAACGAAATCAACGCGCTGTTTTCCCTGCTGAACGAATATCTTCAAAAAGAAAGCAAGCCGTTCCGCGAAAAAGGCATTAACTTTTCGTTTTCGGGACGTACCGATTTGTTGCCGGAAAAAACACGGCAAATGATTGACAGGTTGGTCAAAGAGAATTTGCCGGCGGAACAGGAAAAAATGCACCTGATTCTGGCATTAAGCTACGGCGGACGAGAAGAAATTGCCGATGCGGCCCGTCGTCTGGCATATGATGTGCAAAACGGTAAAATGATGCCGGATCAAATAGATGAAAATGTTTTTTCATCGGCGATGTATTTACCGGATATTCCGGATCCGGATTTAATTGTTCGCACCAGCGGTGAAAAACGTATCAGTAATTTTCTGTTGTGGCAGTCGGCTTATTCGGAATTTGTTTTTTTGGACACTTTATGGCCCGATTGTACGGAAAAGGATTTTCGGGCGGCTTTGGACGAATTTGCCGCCCGTAACCGCCGTTTCGGCAAAGTATAAAAGGAGTTTTTATGTTAAAACAGAGGATTCTTTCGGCTTTTTTATTGTTGCCGTTGCCGATTTTGGCGCTTTATTTCGGATCGCCTTGGTTTGAATTGCTTTGCGCCGTGATTTTGACAATCATGGGGTGGGAATGGGAACGTCTGATATTAAAACGCTTTTCCGTTTTGGGAATGTTGATCGCTGTTACGGGGATTTGCGGTGTTTTTTTGTTGGATATCAGTCCCGTCGTTGCATGGGTGTTGCCCGCCGTCATGACTGTTGCGATGTATATCGTCGCAAAAAAGCAGAAGCTTGATCATCAAAAATTATTTTCATTCGGTATTTTATATTCGTCTTATCCGATGATTGCTCTGACGTTTATGCTGCAAAACTATGGTTTTTTGTGCACGATTTGGTTGATCGGAACGGTGTGGGCAATGGATACCGGCGCTTACGCTTTCGGAAAAACGATCGGTGGGCCGAAAATGTGTCCGAAAATCAGTCCGAAAAAAACATGGGCCGGATTGATCGGCGGTATGCTGACCTCTGCTGCGTGGGGGGCTTTGTGCGCTAAATTCGGCGGCGCTTCGGGATATGAAACGATTATGATCGTTTCGGCTGTTTTGGGATGTGTTTCTCAAGGCGGGGATTTGTTTGAATCGTGGGTTAAGCGTTATTTGAATGTAAAGGATTCCAGTGATTTAATTCCCGGACACGGCGGTATTTTCGATCGTACGGATGCGTTGCTGGCAGTGGCTCCGATTGTTGTTCTGATCCTTGTTTTTGTTTGTCCCGGTTTGGATTTCTGGGGGTAAAATGATGCAAAAAAGTATTACAATTCTGGGGGCGACGGGATCTATCGGAAAAAGCACGGTAGATATTATCCGCAGATATCCCGATCAATACCGGGTTAAGGCGTTGACCGGTAATCAAAACGTTTCTTTGTTGGCGGAACAGGCGAAGCTTTTAAATGCCGAGCTGGCCGTTACGGCGGATGACACGAAATATGCCGAGTTAAAAGAACTGTTGACCGGAACGTCCGTACGTGTCGCCGCCGGTTTTCAGGCCGTTGTCGATGCCGCGAAAGAAGATGCGGATTGGACAATGTCATCGATTGTCGGGGCGGCGGGGTTGTTGCCGACGATGGAAGTCGTTAAACGCGGTAAGACATTAGCCTTGGCGAATAAAGAAACATTGGTGTGCGCCGGTGAAATCGTGATGCGGGCGATCAAGGAATATCATACAATGTTAATTCCGGTTGATTCCGAACACAGTGCGATTTTTCAGACATTGGAGGAAAAACATCGCGAAGCTGTCGATCGTATTTTATTGACGGCTTCGGGCGGACCTTTCCGCGAAAAAGATGCGGCCTTTATGGAAAAAGCGACACCGGAACAGGCCGTCGCTCATCCGAATTGGAGCATGGGGGCAAAAATTTCGGTTGATTCCGCAACGATGATGAATAAAGGGCTGGAAATTATTGAAGCCTGTCATTTGTTTAATTTCCCCGTCGATAAAATCGAAGTTTTGGTTCATCCTCAGTCCATCGTTCACAGCGCCGTAGGATATACGGACGGATCCGTTTTAGCTCATATGGGAATGCCTGATATGCGTACGCCGATCGCGTATGCCTTGGCTTGGCCGAACAGAATGGTTTCGCCGACGGCAAAGTTGGATTTTACCAAAATGTCCGCATTGATCTTTGCTGCTCCGGACGAAGAACGTTTTCCGGCATTGCGTTTGGCAAAAGAATGTCAGGCAAAAGGCCAGACGGCAACCGCCGTTATGAACGCCGCCAACGAAGTCGCCGTCGGGGCTTTTTTGAATCGTCGGATCGGTTTTTCCGATATTGTGCGCGTTGTGGAAAAAGTCGTGGAAATCTCATCGCTTGATCCCGTATCAACAATTGAAGACGTTATTGCCGCGGACGGCGAAGCCCGAAAGACGGCGGATCGTTGTCTTGCAGAAAGGATGAAAATTTGATGTCAGCGTTTTTGGCCCTATTATATCCGCTTTCTTTTTTAATTGTTTTGTCCTTGGTCGTGATCGTTCATGAATTCGGTCATTTTTGGGCCGCGCGTCTGTCCGGCGTTAAGGTTGAAGAATTTTCTGTGGGTTTCGGGAAAATCCTTTGGTCTCGTTCGGATAAAAAAGGAACGATTTGGAAGATTTGTCTGATTCCTCTGGGCGGTTACGTTAAAATGTTCGGCGATGCCGACGCGTCCAGCTCTGCACCGGATGAGGCTGCTAAAGAGTTTACGGAAGAAGAAAAAAAGGTTTCGTTTCCTCATCAGTCGTTGTGGGTGAAGGCGTTTATTTCCGTCGCGGGACCCGCGATGAATTATGTCTTCGCAATTGTGTTGTTGACGGTTTTTCTGTCTGTTTTCGGTATGGCTGTCGTTCCTCCCGTTATTTCCGAAGTCAGTAAAGGATCCGCCGCAGAGGTTGCGGGAATTTTAAAAAACGACAGGATCATAACCATTAACGGTGAAACAATTAATGAATTTGACGATGTTCGTCGTTTTGTTCAGTTGGATAATGTTTTGAATATCGTTGTTTTGCGTGAAGGCAGGGAAATTCCTTTAACGGCGCATTTATCCTCTGAAAACGGCGGTGCCGTGTTGGGGGTGCAGGCCGTTTTGTCACGGGAACATTTTAAAGAGCTTTCCGTACCGCAGGCGTTTGTCGAATCTGTAAAAGAAGCTTGGGAAATTACGAGAGATACGTTGGTTATTTTAAAACGTATTCTGTCAGGACAGCGTTCGGCCGACGATATGCGCGGTCCGTTGGGAATAGCAGAAGCTTCCGGCGATGCGGCCAGAGGCGGCGTAATCAGCTTTGTATTGTTTTTAATACAAGTGTCCATAGGCATCGGTTTGGTCAATTTGCTGCCCGTTCCCGTATTGGACGGCGGACATTTGCTTTTTTATGCCGTAGAAGGAATTATTCGTCGTCCGATCGGCGAAAAAGTGCAAACGATCGCTCTAAACATTGGTTTAGGTTTGTTAATATGTCTGTTGAT
>JAZNBT010000143.1:0-16480 GCA_045587165.1 Alphaproteobacteria bacterium
GAGTGTTCCTGCAGATTGTGACCTTCACCCGGAATGTAGCTTAATACTTCAGCACTGTTGGTCAAACGAACACGCGCAACTTTACGCAGAGCGGAGTTCGGCTTTTTCGGAGTCGTTGTATAAACACGCGTGCAAACGCCGCGTTTCTGCGGACAGGCCTGCAAAGCAGGAGCTTTATTACGCTTTACGCGCGGTTTACGCGGACTGCGAATTAATTGGTTAATTGTAGGCATTAAATTCCTCTTTCCTATCTAACCGTTACAACACACTTACTCGATTCCAACCTCTGCGGCCGAACCGAAAAGCTAAAACACTTTAAAACGGCGGAAACCCGCCGATTTTTTCACCGAAAGCATAAAAAAAGAAGACAAAAATCCCCCTATTTTTCATACTTCAGGCAAGGCATATTCTCAAAAACCCTTAAAAGAGTCAAGGGAAATAAACGCTTTTTTCAATATTTTTTAACAAAAAAGACGCCCTTTCCCGATAATTTTCGAACGAACCTTTTCACCGTTGTTTTTTATCACGCCCAAAACAAAAACGGGCGGAAAAAACCGCCCGTTTTCCTTACGTTTTAATTATCGCAAATTATTGTTTAAACCGCCATTCATCGCACAATATGAGTCACAATCAGTCAGTTCTTCTCTAACGGCACATTGAAGCGTTTTTACCATTTTTTGCTGAACCAGCAGATCGTTAGAACAATTGCACCGTTCGGCATCCGTGGGCGTATAACAATCCCCCGCCAAATTCAGACTCAGATTGGAACAAGCCAACGCTGACGCCGTGCATTTCGATTGAGAGGAACACCAATACGGCGTGGAAGACGACGAACACTTTTTCGTACACGAGCCTGAAACGCATGCGTATCCGCTGGAAACCGTACAATCGGAATCGGACGAACAACCGCCGCACGTCGAACTGGCGGAACAAGTGCCGGAAGCGGAACACCAATACGGTGTATCCGAAGAACAAGAACTGCATTTCGCCTTGTTCGTACAAGCAATACATACACCATCACCGCTATCGTATGTACCGACAGAACAAACTTTCAACCTCTGCGTACATTCTATAATTTCACCGGTTTCGAAACGCATCAGCCCCAAATAACCGCTGGCGCACGCCTCACACACTCCGGACACTTCATTACACGACCCGCAGTTGGCGACCGTACACGCTTTGGCATCAGGCACACAACAGGCGGACGTCGTTCCGTTATGACAGGTCGTCCCCGTCGGGCATGTCACCCCGTCACACGGCATACGGCATTTTGTCCCGTCATAAACCTGCCCCGTCGTACAAAGTTCGCAATTCGCCTGCCCTTTTGTACACTGCAGACGGCAACCGCCTTTGCCGTTACCGACATAGTTATCGGGACACGTGTCGCACGTTTCGCCGTCGGCGCATTTAACGCATTTTTTATCAGAACACTTTTCCCCTTTTTCACATTCGGAGGATGCCGTGCAGGATCCGTCATCAACCGTAGCCGTATTCTGCCCCTGATTCGTGCTTATGGCAGACGTTCCGGAGGCATATATCGACGTTCCGCGCCCCAACTTGACGGCCTTTGCGACGACAAAAGAGTCCGCATCGTTAAAAACAGTTTCAGCAAATCCGACTGACGGCACTGCCAGAAAAGCGGCAAGCATCAAAAAATATTTTTTCATAACAACCCCTCCTTTTCCTTAAAAGTTACAGCATGTACCATCTGTCAGCGTCTGACCGTCCGGACATTTTGTCGAACCGGCATAGCACAAGGTTCCGATTTTCACATAACCGGACGCGCACGCGGTACAGTTGGATGAAGACGTACAGTTGGAACATCCGGTCGGACACGCTACGCAGCTGGAGATCGTTATCGTAGAATCATTGGCAATCAACTTAGTTCCCGCATAATAGCCGGCCTTACACGCACTGCAATATCCGGTTGACGAGTTGCAGGTGCCGCAATTCGCCGTACACGGTTTGGTGCACTTACCGTTTGACAAGGTATAACCGGAAGCACAGGAGGAACACGACGAAGCCGACGAACACGCCGAACATCCCGTCGGGCACGCGGCACATGAGCTGCCGGATTTATAATAACCGGAAGCACAGGTCGTACACGACGAAGCCGACGAACACGCCGAACAACCTTTCATTGCACTGGAGCAAGAATAGCATGTACCGCCGCTGAGATACTGCGAAGATGTACACGTCGGTGTCGTAACCGTTGTTCCGCCGCCACCGCCCGCACCCCCGCCGCACATATCAACTCTTAACGATTGCACTTGTTCCATCGCCACTCTATCGGTAAAATCATTACCGAAATCATCCTGAACCAGACATGAATCCAATGAATTAACTGCTTGCTGTACGGCCGCCATCGCAAAATTCAGAGGAAAACAGGCGAAAAAGAACATTAACAGAAAAATTGTTTTTACTTTTTTCATAAAATGAACTCCACTCAGTTGTTAAACACACAACAGGTGGAGCTGGGAAGTGGAAAACCGTATTTGCTCGGTTACAATGCTCTTTAGCCCATCAAAAAAAGAAGAGCCTGGACATACAACAATGTATCCCAGCTCAAGACGAGTTGAGATACAGCCTTTTTTTATAGTCCGGCTGTCTATATCTGGACTAGCAAATACGGAAGGTTTCCACACCTTCAAGCCGACACCTGTCAAGCTCGCTTATCAGAATAGCCCACTTTTTATTTATTGTAAACGCCTGTCATAATAATATCATACAGCATTCCGACGCTTACGCATCGAAACTTTGCTTTTTTAATAAAAGGAAAATGTTCGTAAAAAATATCGAAACGGAACGATGTTTATGAGAATTTATATCTTTAGAAAAAACGTTTAACGTCGCAATCCGGAAACACGAGCCAAAACAGCTTTATTAACGACCGCCTTTTGTTCTTTGACAAAACCCGACAAGGATTTTCTTAAAACGTTCAAAGCCTTTTCATCTTCATTTGTCAAAGCCGACGCGGAACGTTCCAACGGTTTTGCCAAAACGGTATTATCAAAGCGCAATTCTTTTTTTACGCTCTCGGATAATTCGGTCAAGTTCATCGCTTCCGCGGCTAAAGCCGGATTTTTTTTACGGTTGTTTTCGATAAAGGACGCCACCGTTATATAATCCCGAAAATCTTTATTTTCAGCCGTTTTCTCTGTAATGATTTTTTGAGACTCAGCTTTTTTATCTTCCTTTCCGGTAATCCGGAGAATCGTTTCCGCTGCGGAAATATCAGACAAATTATAAAAATAGCGAACACATCTTTCAGCTATTTTCCCACGTCTGAAAGCATCACGTTCTTTTTCACCGAATGCTTTGACCGTTTCGGCTTGTTTTTCAACAGGTTCCTTATACAGCACCTCTATTTCCGAACGCGTATTCAGTCCCGTAGCCGCTTTCAAAACTTTTACCGCCGAGTTGCGCACGTCGCCCACCGGAGACGTCGCAATATCGTTGACATCTAACAATCCGACCTGACGAGAAGAAAGAGGCAAATCATTTGCGCCGGAATCTTTTCCTTGAACGGCGGAAAGCATTTCCAAAACGCTTTTCGTTTTCATGGTCAATCCCATCGCTTTGTCACTGCGTAAAAACGTATCGTAATCAGCCATGTACTCGCCGCAAGTAATCGCGGCCACCTGATCGACCGTCAAATGAACGCCGGATTGCTGTGTATCAGGCTGTTCGCCATTGATACATTGAGCGAAATCGGACAAAGCCTTTTGGTTTATATAAAGATCTTCGTAAGAAGCCACACGTTTTTTTTCTTCAAAAAAAGCGCGAAATAAAACGGAACGGGCTTCATCCGTATTTTCTTTAAATTTTCTTTCCCTTTTCTGATAGAAATAGAAATTATACGTTCCGGGATAAGCTTCATTAAATTCTTGAAACGGTTTTTGATCTCCCGCTTGCGCCCATTCGCTGACAGCCTGATAAGCGAAAACCTGAGCGTCAGCCTCTTTCGTCCGATCCAAACGGATTTGCGTTTCCAAATCATAATCTTCACGATTCAGCGCTTTATTTTCCGTACGCGCGTGTTGCGTAGCGTGACGCGCTTCGTGAACCAAAGTCGAGCATAACTTGTTGGTTTTAGCCGCAGATCTTAAATAAATTCTGTTTTCATCAGAACAGAAAGCTCCCCACGCACTAATCGGCACCAAAGAAACAAGCGTTCCGTATTCCGCCAAGTTTTTTAACGTCTTTTGTCCGGTAGGAATCTTTTTCAATTTATTCAGAATCGTGGACAATTTCCGTTTTTCAGAAGCATCGGCATACTCTACGTTAACGCCGGCGATAACACCTTTTTCCTTTTCTTTTTTAGACGTTTCCCGCTCCAAAGCTTCTTTCAGCATTTAGCCCTACCTTGAAAAATGCTTCTTTTTCATTTGAGCCAAGATGCTTTCATTAACGACAGGGCGTTCTTTCGCGCGGTTTTCTTCGCGAACAGCCTGCAAAACGACCATGGAATGAGCCTGAGCGCGATAAGTGCCGTTTTTGACTTCGCGTTTTTCCACCGGCAACTTTTCCACGCCCAAATGAGCCGTATCAAAAGCCACTTCCCATTTTTGACCGTTCGGGGCGGGAGGCATCTTGAAATCAACTTCGCCGTTATGGGCATTCATGATAACCATGAAATCGTCATCCGCGGGCTTTCCGTCTTTCTTCGTTTTTTCGCCGGCCAACACATAAGACAACGTTTTTGCGTACGGAGCCCAATCCGCGCCCGTCATTTCCTGACCGTCCGGACGAACCCATGTAATATCTTTGGTTCCCTTATCATCGACAGCCTGACCGTCGAAATAAGAAACATTCGCCAAAACGGGGTGTTCGCGACGCAGTCTTGTAACAAAGCCTATCATTTCAGCGGATTGAACATCACGATCCGAAATTTTATCCCAGTTAACCCAACTGGTTTCATTGTCCTGACAATACGGATTATTGTTTCCGCCCTGAGAACGGTTGAACTCATCACCGGCCAAACGCATCGGCACGCCGGCAGCCATCAACAGCGTCGCTTCCAAATTGCGCACCATTTTGTTACGGAACTCGTCCAAACCTTCGTCCCGATAGCCTTCGTGTCCCCAGTTGCGGCCGAAGTTCTGATTGGCGCCGTCCGTATTGTTCCACGGATTGGCTTCGTTGTGCTTTTGATCGTAAGACCACAAATCTTTCGCCGTAAAGCCGTCGTGAGCCGTCACAAAGTTGACGGTCGGGGATTTGTTCGTCCCTTCGTTGCGCAAATCATCAGAAGCCGTCATACGTTGGGCCATTTTAGCTGCGAAACCTTCGTTACCGCACCAAAAACGACGCGTATCATCGCGGAAACGGTCGTTCCACTGCATCCAGTTTTTCTGGAAATTACCGACCTGATAACCGCCGCCGCCGCAATCCCACGGTTCGGCAATCAACTTGCACTTCGACAAAACGGGATCGGCTTTCAACGCTTCATAAAAAGGATGATTTTTATCAAAATCACGATTAGCGGGATCACCTTCGCGTCCGCGTCCCATAACCGTAGCCAAGTCGAAACGGAATCCGTCGACCCCCATTTCTTCCGCCCAATAACGCAAAGACTCAACAGCCAGACGACGAGCCATCGGCTTGGTCATATCCAAAGCGTTGCCGCATCCGGTTTCGTTCCGATACTGAGATTTATCATTCGGGTCGTGAACAAAATAATATGCACTGTCAATTCCCTTCAAGCCGATCATCTGGCTGAAAGAATCGCCTTCTCCGACGTGATTGTAAACGACGTCCATAATGACTTCTTTACCGGCGGCATGATAAGCGTTGACCATTTTTTTGAATTCGACCGGATCGCCGTAATCGGGATGCGGTGCGAAATAAGCAATCGGTTCATACCCCCAGAAGTTGGACAATCCCTTATCCGCGACACCTTTATCCGTAGCAAAAGCCTGAACAGGCAACAATTCAACGGAAGAAACACCCTGCTCGTCAATATACCGCATAACTTCGGAATTGGCCATGCCGGCAAACTTTCCTTTATCCGCTTCGGCGACATCAGGATGTTTCATCGTAAATCCCTTGGTATGCGTTTCGTAAACGACCGTTTGTTCCCAAGGTACGTTCGGACGTTCAACCGTTCCGACGGCTTTCAAAGCCTCGGGATCTTGAATAATGGCTTTCGGCGCAATTTTTCCGGTATCAACCGTATTTTTGGACTTCGGATCCCCCGGATTGGACGCCAGATAATCATCGCTCCATTCAAATTCGCGATCCAACTGACGCGCATACGGATCGATCAACAGCTTGTTCGGATTAAAACGCATGCCGCGATCGGGATCGTACGGACCGTCCACGCGATAACCGTAACGCATGCCGGGTTTGGCGTCAGGCAAATAACCGGACCAGATTCCGTCTTCGGAACGATTCGGCAACTCGATGCGCGTTTCATTGTCGTTTTCGTCAAACAAACAAAGCTCGACCTTTGTCGCGTTTTCGGAAAACAACGCAAAATTCACACCTTTGCCATCATATGTCGCCCCCAGTTTTTCCGTATGTCCGGGAAGAATCTTCATTTCAGCCATCAAGCCATCCTTTCAGCAAATCCGCGGAAATCAAAGCCACGCGAAAATATTTGGACATATTTTAGCGAAAACGGATAAACGTTACAAGGTTTATTTTCACCTTTCTTTAATGAAAAGCCCGCTGTAAAAATCAGCGGGCTTTTACGGTAAAGTTTATTCCGTTATTTCTTTTTTCTGGTCAAGCGCATACCCAACTTGGTAATTTCAACCAAAGCCAGAGGCAACAAGGAAAACAGAGCGACAACCTCCCATTGCGCCGCCGTAAGCATAACCAAACTGAAAAAACTTTCCAATTTCGGAATACAAACCACCGCCGCCAAAATCGCGCCTGACAGGAACATTGCCAAGAACAACAACCAGTTGATGCGTCCCTGATTGGAAAAAACGGACGCCGTATTCGAACGCTGGTTCAAAGCATGAAACAACTGGGAAATAGACAAAACCAAGAAAGCCATCGTCATTGCAACGGGATAATCCGCCTTGCTCAACCCGTACCAATACGCCCCCAACGTCGCCACGGAAATAAAGATACCGTGTAAAATAACACGTATAACCAATCCGCGTTCAAACAGCGTTCCCGATTTTACGGGCTTGTGCTTCATAATGTTCTTGCTGACGGGATCAACCCCTAAAGCCAACGCCGGCAACGTGTCCGTCGCCAGATTAATCAACAAAATGTGCACCGCCAAAATCGGCGCATTCCAATTCAGCATCGTCGCAATAAACAAGACCAAAATTTCGGCAATATTGCCGGCCAACAGAAACTGAATGACTTTTTGGATGTTTCGATAAACGCGACGGCCCTCGCGAATGGCGAATTCGATCGTCGTAAAGTTATCGTCCAATAAAATCATATCGGAAGCGTCTTTTGCAACATCAGTACCGGATTTACCCATGGCAATCCCGATATCCGCCGCCTTTAATGCGGGCGAATCGTTTACGCCGTCACCGGTCATCGCGGCGACTTCGCCGTCACGTTTCAACGAATTGATAATAGCCAGCTTTTCTTTAGGAGAAACTCGCGCGAAAACGGTCGTCGTTTTAACGGCTTCATCCAGTTCGGCTTCGGTCATCGCATCAAATTCGTCACCGGCGACAACGGTATTTCCTTCTTTGAAAATCCCCAACTGTTTGGCGATTGCCATCGCAGTAACTTTGTGGTCTCCCGTAATCATAACGACACGGATCCCCGCTTCGTGGCAGGTTTTAATCGCAGCGATCACTTCTTTTCGGGGCGGATCGATCATGCCGACGATCCCCAAAAACGTCATATTAAATTCGACATTTTCTTCGTCTTCTTCCGGAACGACATCCAAAATACGTTTGGCAAACCCCAAAACACGCAACGCCTGTTCGGACAGATTCATACAGACCTTTAAAATCCGCTCCCTGTCCTGCTCTGTCATTTCTCGAACACCGTCGTCCGTCTGAATATGCGTGCACAAAGGCAACATTTCATCGACAGCGCCTTTGGTATACGCAACGATTTTATTATCAATCGAATGAACCGTCGTCATACGTTTTCTGTCGGAATCAAACGGTTGTTCAAACAGTTGCGGATATTTATCTTCCAACCCTTCTTGTTCGATACCGAACTTTTGCGCCAGAAAAATCAAAGCCCCCTCGGTCGGATCGCCTAAAATTTCCCCCGGAGCGTCCGGATTCAAACACGCCTTGTTGCACAAAGCGCCGGCATAGACCAAATCGCGATACATTTCAGGACGACGACCGATCGCGTCTTCTACGGACAACGGACTTTCTTTAGCAAAATCACCGTTGACGGCGATTTGGGTAACCGTCATTTTATTTTGCGTCAAAGTTCCGGTTTTATCCGAACAAATCACCGTAGCGCTGCCCAAAGTCTCAACGGCGGGCAATTTACGCACCAAAGCGTTTTTGCGAGCCATACGTTGCACGCCCAAAGCCATAACGATGGTCGCCGTAGCAGGCAAACCTTCGGGAATAATGGAAATGGCCAAAGAAATCGCCGTCATCAACAACGGAATCAAAGGACGGCCGTATAAATAACCGATACCGAAAATCAAAACGCAGACAATAATTCCAACGATACTGAGCGTTTTTCCGACAGAATTCAGTTTACGTTTCAGCGGCGTATCGAAATCGTCCTGTTCTTCCAACATATCGGCGATTTGACCGACTTCCGTGCGCATTCCCGTTTCGACGACAACCCCGACACCGTTTCCGTACATAACGATTGAAGACGTATAGGCCATATTAATTCTATCGCCCAGCGGAACTTCTTTATCAAAAGAAACTTCGGCGTCCTTTTCGACGGGAACGGATTCACCGGTTAATGACGCTTCTTGAATTTTTAAATATGTTGAATCAATCAAACGGATGTCCGCCGGAACAATTCTGCCGTCTTCCAAGAAAACAACGTCCCCCGGAACCAATTCATTGGACGGGACGACACTTTCTTCTCCCTGACGCATGACACGCGCCAGCGGTGCGCTCATTTGCCGCAAAGCTTCCAACGCATTGGCCGCTTTTTTTTCCTGAATGATACTGATTAAAGCGTTAATCGCAACAATAACCAAAATAACGATCGCTTCCGCCCATTCGTTTAAAAATGCCGACAATCCTGCAGCCGCGATCAAGATCAACACCATCGTATCGGTCAGCTGTTCCCACAGCATTTTCAAAATGCCGCGCTTTTCCGTTTCGCGCAGTTCATTTTTACCGTACTTTTTCAGTCTTAACAACGCCTCGGCATCGCTTAATCCTTCTTCAGAGGTATTCAATTCCTTGTACACGTCTTCTAAAGATTGAGTATACCAAGGCTTGCGTATATGACCGTCTTCCATAAAAAAACTCCTTTTAACAACTAAACATAACAAATGCGGACACGGCAAAACGCTTTATCCGATTAAAACCGGACAAAAAAAACGTCCTTTGATTTTCAGCTGAGTTATAACAAAACAATTCGTGCGTTTACAATCGCCGTCGCCGGTATCGTCGCCGCTATTTGAATCCGTGTCGCCCATATTTTAACAGTGGTTACTTTCTTTCGGTTAAAATAAAATATTATTAAAACAGAGAGATATGCGCCTTGTCAATAGATCTGTATCGGCAAAAAAACGCCGTTTCTTTGATCAAAAAACGGCGTTTACAAAAAAATATTTCAAAAACGGATTTAACGACGATTTACCAAATACCATTCCACCGTTTTAACGATGCCCGTATCAAAGTTTTCGTCCGCCTTCCATCCCAATTCGGTTTCAAGTTTGGTAGCATCGATCGCATAACGGCGGTCATGACCGGCACGGTCTTTGACAAACGTAACCAAATCGCGATACCTGCCTTCCTTACGCGGAACTTCTCTGTCCAAAATGGCGCAAATAGCATCGACAATCTGCAAATTGTTGCGTTCGTTGCGTCCGCCGATATTATACGTTTCACCGGAACGGCCTTTATGATAAACCAAATCGATCGCCTTGCAGTGATCCAACACATACAGCCAGTCGCGAATGTTTTTACCGTCACCGTAAATAGGAATGTTTTCCCCGTTCAAGCATTTACGGATAATTGTCGGAATCAACTTTTCCCCATGCTGTTTCGGACCGTAATTATTCGAACAGTTGGAAGTCGTCACGTTCATCCCGTAAGTATGGAAATAAGCGCGAACCAATAAATCCGAGGACGCTTTGGACGCGGAATAAGGACTGTTGGGAGCATACGGTGTCGTTTCAGTAAACAACCCCGTTTCACCCAAAGTACCGTAAACCTCATCGGTCGAAATATGATGGAAACGACAATTTTCGCAACCGGCCTTAACCTGGCTCGGCGCATCCATCCAATGACGGCGAGCTGTTTCCAACAACGTAAACGTCCCCAAAACATTCGTTTTTACAAAGACTTCCGGTCCGGTAATCGAATTATCGACATGGCTTTCCGCCGCAAAGTGAATAACGCCGCGAATGTCATAATCGGTGAATATTTTTTCGACCAAATCCTTATCCGTAATATCGCCTTCGATAAAAACATAGTTCGGATTATTTTTGACTTCGGTCAAATTACGTTCGTCCGCCGCATAGGTCATCTTGTCCAAATTAACGATTGTCAATTCGGGATGAGCCTCTAAAAAATAAGGAACAAAATTTGATCCGATAAATCCGGCGCCGCCGGTGACTAAAATTTTTTCAGACATTTTTCCAAACTTTCCTGCCAATGGGGAACTTCAATTCCCAGTTTTTTAATCTTAGATTTATTTAATACCGAATAAAACGGTCGTCTGGCCTTTGTCGGATATTGCGCCGTTTCGATCGGATTGACACAACATTTAAGTCCCGACAATTTCATGACTTCGCGCGCGAAATCATACCAACTGCAAACACCTTCGTTTGAATAGTGATAAACTTCTTTTGTTCCGTCCTTCATCTGCGGCGACAAAGCAACGATCGCCCGTGCCAAATCGGCGGCACAGGTCGGTGTCCCCACCTGATCCGCGACAACGTTCAAAGAATCTTTTTGTTCCCCCAAACGACGCATTGTTTTAACAAAATTATTGCCGTAAGGACTGTACAGCCACGCCGTTCTGACAACCGCGCACGTACGAGCCAAATCCAACAAAGCCTCTTCGCCTTCGCGTTTCGTCCGGCCGTATACGCTGGCGGGGTTAGTTTCGTCCGTTTCGACATACGGCTTAAATCCCGTTCCGTCAAAGACGTAATCTGTCGAAACATGAATGACCTTAGCTCCTGACCTTGCCAAATTCATCACGCCCGTAACATTGACGGCGTAACATTTTTCAGGTTCGTCTTCGGCTTTATCCACGGCCGTATAAGCCGCACAATTAATAATCGTATCTACACCGTTTTCCGAAACAAACTTTTTAACCGCCGCTTCGTCCGTAATATCCAGATCGGAAACATCAACACCTATCGCTTGCGGCAATAAAGCCCGCAGTTCCGTTCCCAACTGCCCGTCTGCCCCTGTAATTAAAAACATTCTTTCAACCTTGGCAAGATTTTATCTTTTTCGGAACGGCACGCATCGGCAACGGGCACACGCCAGTCAATCGCCAGATCAGGATCGTCGCAATTAATGCCGCCTTCGGATTCCTTGCAATACAGATTATCGCATTTATACGCGAAAACGGCCGTACGTGACAAAACGGAAAAGCCATGAGCGAAACCGCGCGGAATAAACAACTGCAAATTATTGACGTCGCTCAATTCTACCGCAACATGTTGACCGAATGTTTTTGAATCGGGACGCAAATCGACTGCGACATCCAAAACGGTTCCCTGCAATACGCGCACCAGTTTGGCCTGTGCATGATCCCCTTTTTGAAAATGCAGTCCGCGAATGACGCCGTAAGAAGACTTTGATTGATTATCCTGAACGAACTTTGCCGTTATACCGCCTTCGTTAAACAAACGTTCATTATAGGTTTCATAAAAATAGCCGCGATCATCCGTAAAAATACGCGGTTCAAAAATAATCACGCCGTCAATTTTTGTTGAAATGAAAGGCATCGGTTACAGCTCCGGTGTGGAAATTTGGCCATCGGCCAATTTTAACAAATATTGACCGTAGCCTGTTTTAGCCATGACTTGCGCCTGTTCACGCAAATCGTCACGGGAAATAAACCCTTTTACAAAAGCGATTTCTTCCAAACAGGCTATTTTAATCCCTTTACGTTTTTCAATTGCCTCGACATAAGAGCTTGCCTGAATCAAGCTGTCATGAGTCCCCGTATCAAACCAATCGATATCGCGACTGAGCACATTTACTTTTAATTTCCCGCGACGCAAATATTCCTTGTTCACATCCGTTATTTCATATTCACCGCGAGCTGACGGTTTCAGATTTTTAGCGATTTCGATGACGTCATTATCATAGAAATACAACCCCGGAACGGCATAATTCGATTTCGGGTTTTGCGGCTTTTCTTCAATGCTGACCGCATTAAAGTCCTTATCGAACTCGACGACGCCGTAACGTTCGGGATCGTGAACATAACAACCGAAAACAACAGCCCCGTCTGTAATTTTTGCCGCGTTTTCCAATTGCTGCGTCAACGCGTGGCCGTGAAAGATATTATCCCCCAACACCAAGGCGGCAGGTTCGTTTCCGACGAAATCCGCGCCGATGACAAACGCCTGCGCCAAACCGTTCGGCACGGACTGTTCCGCATAAGAAATATTCATTCCCAAATGAGAACCGTCCCGAAACAACCGTTGGAACCCCGGCAAGTCGGTCGGCGTGGAAATAATCAGGACATCTTTAATTCCCGCCCGCATCAACAAAGACATCGGATAGTAAATCATCGGTTTGTCATAAACGGGAATCATCTGTTTTGACAAAGCGATCGTTGCGGGATACAAACGCGTTCCCGAACCGCCTGCCAAAATAATACCTTTCATCAGAGTATCTCCTTAAAAAATTATTTTTTTCACCCTAGCATAAAGGATAAAAGAAAAAAACACTTTCTGTTTTAATTTTTCAATACTTTCTTTTTTCGGCGGTTTTCCTTATAGTGTATTCGATAAACAGACCGAAGAGAAAAGCATGCCTTTGTTGACAACGGATATTTTTTTACCTGAGAACGCCGTTCCGCCTCCTGCCGACAAGGACAAAGTCGCCTGCATCGGATCGGGGCCGACCTCTTTGGCCTGCGCAGCCGCCCTGCGATTAAAAGGATACGATGTTACGATCTTTGAAGCCCTGCCCAAAGCGGGCGGATATCTCAGTTATATCATGCCTGAATACAAACTGCCTCAACAAACCGTTGACGAACAAATCCGACGATTGGAACAAGCAGGCATTAAAATTATCGTCAACACGCCTTTTTGCACCGAATTTAATGCAAAAAAGCTTGAAAAAAACGGTTTTCGAGCCGTTTTTCTGGGATTGGGTTTATGGGAAGACAAAAAAATAAACATCGGAGGCGCCGATTTAAACGGTGTTTTTAATGCAGCCAGTTTCTTAGCGCTGACAAAATTCAACGCTCTGACATTATCGTCAAGCGACAGCATCGTTATTGCCGGCGGCGATCACCTTGCCGCATATTGCGCGGCCGTCAGCGCTTTAAAAGGAGCCGGAAAGGTTTTCCTGATTGCCAAAACCGGCTTTGACGAATGTAGCGCAGAAAAAGAGGATATCGCTTTCGCCCAATCTTTGGGCGTTTCCGTTTTGTACGGTTTCGAAGCGAAAAAATTCATCGGCAAAGATGGAAACGTATTTAAATTTCGCGCCAAAACAAGTGACGGATCCGGAGAAATAGAGTTAAAAGCAACAAAAATAATCTGTTCGTTCGGACGAAGTTTTGCCAAACCGAACGCAGGCTGTTCTTTGATGCTGTCCAAAAACAAATTGATCGAGACTCGAAATTTCGCCACTTTAAAAGAGGGATACTTTTCCGGCGGAAGCGCCGTACGCGGAGAAAACACAACACTGTTTCAGTCTGTCGACGACGGCAAAAAAGCCGCCGAACAAATCGACCTTTATTTAAAAAGCCTCTAAACCCTTCATTTTCGAACTTCCTTTCACAAAAAAGGATTGTTTTGACAAACTTTTCTGCTATTCTGTCAATAGGTGTTTTTTTTATTTTTTTAGGTGACGGCCATGGATTTACCGGGTTATATCAGAGATTTCCTGCAAATGAACTATTACATTCCGGCTGAAGAGCTGGATTTGCCGTTTGATCAAATGCCGCAATATCTGCGTGAATTGATTACGACAAAGTGCATGAATTTGGCGGAAAACGGCGAATTGTCCCCTAAAAGCGAAGACGAAATTTCGGATGAAGCCGGCAAACAGTTTCAGTCCGATATTGATTCAGATATCTCTGCATCACAAGAGTCTCAGGTCAACAATTTCGTCAACCATCATCAAAGGCTGACAGAATTAATCACCGCGGCGGAAGAACAGGAAAAAAATCCTTCCGATTTTAATAGAACCGCCATATTGCTGGCCGCCAAAAGAATGGCATCGGATGAATACGCCGAAACACCTAAAACATTAGATAATTTCTTACAGGTCAAAAGAGAAATCGCGACAGAGTTGCGTGTTAAATACTTTACGACCCGTTATTTTGAAACGCATCGGCTAACCCCCGAAAATGCAGATACTTTCCATGAAAAAACGTTGGAAGACATCTCTGCCATTTCTCAAATGGTACGCGGAGGGCTTTCCAACCAGATTGCTGCCCGTTTCAATCTGCCCGACACGAAAGAAGATCGGGCGACAGCCAGAGGAGCCACTTTATCTTTTGCCGGAGCGGAATTAAAAACTTTTGCAGACAAAGTGGAAAAACAGATTAAAGATTCTCCGTTTGTCAAAAAAGTAAACAATTTAAACGATAACTTTCAAAAGAAATATCCGAAATCGTATATAGCGGCCAAATTGGTCGGGAACACCGCCGCCGCCATAACGTTAGGCCCTGCTTTTTCAGCGTACAAGGCTGTAGCCGGCATTAATGCCATGCGCAAGGATTATGCCAAATTCAAAAAAGAAAATCCGGATAAAAAAGGTCGTTTTTGGAATTTTATTTCTTCCAAAGAAGGTCGTAAAAAACTATTGGATGTAGCTCAGAACACCGTTCGTATCATCCCGGGGATGCGTGCTGTCGGCATCGCATTAAGCGCGGTTAAAAACTCTGCCAATCTGCGCAACAGCCTGCAGGACGTAAAAGCCAACGGCTTCAACAAGCAAACGGCAAAAAGAGTCGGTTTGGCCGCAGTCGGTTTATTAACGGTTTCCGTCGCGGCAGCCTATGCAAACGACGAAGTTGCCGATATGGTTAACGATTGTATTGCCAATACATTCGGATCAGTTCAAGACAGCATCGAAAATGTCGTCGATTCCGTTCAAAACATAACACCGTCCGCAGATTTTTCCGAAACGGTCTCAAGTATTGAGCTTAACGACGCGACATCTTCTTTAAATGATATCGAACCTGTCCCCGTCATTAATGATTTGCCCGATCAGGCTCAAACACCGGATATCGATATTTCAACGGCAACGGTTCCGGAGCAACAAGCGGAAATCGTCGCGGACGCTCCTGCCGTCGAACAGCCGACGGTAACGGTTCCGGAGCAGCAAGCGGAAGTCTCGGCGGACGCTCCTGCCGTTGAACAGCCGACGGTAACGGTTCCGGAGCAGCAAGCGGAAATCGTCGCGGACGCTCCTGCCGCCGAACAGCCGACGGTAACGGTTCCGGAACAACAAGCGGAAGTTTCGGCGGAAAACCTTCAAACACAGGATCCCATGACGGCTGAAGAGCTGATTGGCGGCAGGGAATATTCAACTTTCGGCGACAGAAATATGTTGATAAAATCCCCCGACGGTTCCAGTTCGATTTTATTCGGAGACGGTACGCAAAGAGTCTCCTATCAATTTTCCGAAGGTCATATCAGTATCAACGCTCAAGGTTTTTCAGAAGATTCTTTAACACCGCAAGATGCAGCCACTTATAATGATTTATTGCGTCAAGCTCAGGTCAACGGATCAACCGATCCGGAATTGGATGCTCAACATACATTCCATAAAATAAAAATTGCCGAAGCCATCAAGGCGCAATACGCGGCCAATCCGACACCGGAATTAGAACAACAATTTGAAGCTTTAGCTTTTTCTCATCGTTTGGGAATGGAACGTTTGGATTTAGGAAAAATAACCGACAATCCCGCACAATTAAATGTTATTCCCGACAGTTCCATGCAGGAATCAGCTGCAGAATTTTTGCAACAACGCACATCAGCCGCCTCTGCGACGATTACGCCGCCTCAAGCTGAAACGACCGTATCGGTTTCGAACTTTAACATGCGCGACCAGACGGGAAGCGCGACGATCCATCATGAAAACGGGAACGAAACGTCGATAAACACCAACCGTTCCGGAACAACGGTTTCGCACGGATACGGGGATTCCTACCACCAGACAAGTGTCGGACGTGACGGGGA
>JAZNBT010000144.1:0-1786 GCA_045587165.1 Alphaproteobacteria bacterium
CAGCACTTTGCAGAATGCCCATCGGTTGCCGTCACCGACACGCTGCCAGACCAATTCCGTATGGGCGGGTTGAATCAACCCTAAACGTACAATGATGTCAGATAAAAGGTCGTTTAATTCGTTAATAAACAAATCGGCATTATGCAATACCAAAGCACTGCGCGTTTGAACCTGTGTTTCCATCATTGTACGAACCATGGCTTCGGCATGATCGGCCGAACGACGTGTCTGAGCCAATAAAAGGTTAATCGTATGCCCCTGTTTATGCAAAGTCATCGCATTATAAAGCAAACCGACGACCATCCATAAAAAAATCACCGGCAGAAATGCCGTCGCGGCAATCATGACAACATCGGGCATAGGCAGACCGAACAACTGCGGAAAGCCTATTTTTGCGTAAATATAAAACAACACACCGCCCAACCATAATAAAGAAGCCGCAACGGAAAAACTGAACAAAACGATCAAACCGACCACGTTTTTATCCCTTTCAACAGAAAAGCGAATAAACAAATTAAATAAATTATAGCGTGAGTTTATAAATTTTCTCTAAATGGCAAAAAATATTTTTATTCTCTTATTCCGATAAAAGTGATAAGAAGAAGAGTGACTTAAAAATTTACGAAGAACAGGGGCATTATGGAACAGGAACAGTATCTGGATTTTGAAAAACCCATCGCCGAACTGGAAAGCAAAATCGAAGGTCTGCGACATTTAAGCAACGCGGAAGACGGCATCAGCATTGCCGAAGAAATCAGCCGCTTGCAAAAAAAAGTCGAAAAGCAGATCAATCAGCTGTACGCGAAATTAACGCCGTGGCAAAAAACGCAGGTAGCCCGTCATCCGGGCAGGCCTCATTGTTTGGATTACATTAACGGTCTGATCACGGATTTTGTCGCTTTGGCCGGCGACCGCCTGTTTGCCGAAGATGCCGCAATCGTCGGCGGTCTGGGACGTTTTCAGGGACATGCCGTCATGGTTATCGGACAAGAAAAAGGTCACGATATCGAAACGCGTTTAAAACACAGTTTCGGCATGGCGAAACCTGAAGGATACCGCAAAGTCATTCGCTTAATGAAAATGGCGGACCGGTTCGGACTGCCGATTATCACCTTTGTCGATACCGCGGGTGCTTTTCCCGGATTGGAAGGAGAAGAACGCGGTCAAGCTGAAGCTATCGCGTCTTGTATCGATCAAAGCTTTGCCGTCCGTGTCCCGTTAATCTGTTGCATCATCGGCGAAGGCGGTTCCGGAGGAGCGATTGCTCTGGCGACGGCAAATCGCTTATTAATGTTGTCCAACTCCATTTATTCCGTCATTTCGCCCGAAGGATGCGCGTCGATTTTATGGCGAGACGGGACACAAGCGCAAAAAGCGGCGGAAGCTCTGCATCTGACCGCCGATGACTTAAAGGAACTGGGCATTATTGATGAAATCATTCCCGAACCGATGGGCGGCAGCCATCGGGCAAAGACCGTGGCCATCGTTGCGGTCGGCGATGCGATCGCCCGTCATTTAAACGAACTGTTAAAAATGGATCGGGATAAAATCAAACGCGACAGAGAAGAAAAGTTTTTAAAAATGACTCGGTTACAGTAACGAAATCCCCGCTTTTCGGCGGGGATTTTTTTATGCTATTTTTCGGAAGAAATCTTATCGAGTTTTTCCGGCAGTTTCAAAACAGCCATCACAATATCCAACGCGAAGAAATACGATAAAAACGCGATATAAACCAATAACGGCAAAAACGCGGAAAGACACAAATAAATCAACATCTGCATCTGTT
>JAZNBT010000145.1:0-3908 GCA_045587165.1 Alphaproteobacteria bacterium
AGCAAAGAGACCGCCCAAGAACTGCCGCAGCATCTGATTCCGGAAAATACGGGATACGAACCGGCAGGTCGAACGGAATTCGAACAACTTCTGCCCAAAGGCGCCGTTCATCAGGGAATCGCCGCATATGTTTCGCAATTACCTGAAGTTTATGAAACGGATCTGCCCGAAAAAGAATCGTCCGTTATCGTCATATTGGATCAAGTCACCGACCCCCATAACGTCGGTGCCGTCCTGCGTTCCGCCGCGGCTTTTGACGCCGACGCCGTCATCGTCACCCAACGTAACGCGCCGGAAGCGACGGGAACCTTAGCCAAAGCGGCAAGCGGAACTTTAGAAATCGTCCCGTTAATTTTCGTATCCAATCTGGCGCGTACAATGCAAACTTTAAAAGATCGCGGATATTGGTGCGTCGGCATGGACGGAACGGCGGACAAAACTTTGCGGGACGCCGCTTTGCCCCGAAAAGTGGCATTGATTATGGGATCGGAGGGATACGGATTACGACGTCTAACGGCTCAAAACTGCGATTTTATGATCAAATTACCGATTTCTCCGCAGGTGGAAAGTCTGAATGTATCCAATGCCGCGGCGATTGCTCTGTATGATTTAAAATATAAACTGGCGTAAAAAGGAAACGATCTTAAACATCTTTTAGCTTTTTTTGCGGTATTTATGAAAGGATGTTTAGAAAAAAGGGCTGAAAAATGAATATGCAGACTCCGGATTCTTCCGAAAATAATGAAGAAAAACAAACGACATGCATTCAACGCATTTTACTGTCGACCAAGGCTTTGCTGAATCAAATCGGTGAAAATGCAGCGGAATTGGCGGCAGATGACATGGAAACTTCTTTTTCGTTCAACACATCTTCTCAACCGAAATTCCGTACCTTACAGGTTTTCTTAGCCGGCACGATTATCGGCGCGGGAACCGTATTTGGCACATTAAAATATTCATCGGCTCACAATTCGGCAGAAGAAGCTACGACGGCATTGATTCGCGAACGCGCCGCCGAAACACAAACGCTGACACCCGTCGCCGAAATAAATCTGCCTTTTAAAGGAAAAGATTCGAACAGTTTGCTTGCTCAAACGGAAAACACCGTTGAACAAGTTGTTTTGCCGCAGCCGGACATTTTAGAATCATTTATAATCAAACCGCGTCAGAATTTATCTGTCGTTTTAAAACAAGGGGGCCTGACGAATCGAGAGATTTATTTGATCGGAGAAGCTTTATCCGATGTTTTGGATCTTAAAAAAATTCAGGTAGGCGATAAAGTCGAAGTCGGCAAAATGAATACGCAAACGACGGAACAATCGCTGTTATTGGTTACGGTAGAAGACAGACACGGCAACCGTTATACCGCTTCCCGCGTTGAAGACGACTTGTTCCAAGCCAGTTTAATCGAACCGGAAGTGGATTTAAAAACAGAATATGCCGAAGGTATTATTGACGGAGCATTCGTCAATAACGCAAAAGCCGCCGGCATTCCGACGAACGTCATTCAACAGATTATCTGGTCATTTGACGGTCCTGTCGATTTTTCGCGTGACTTGCGCGCAGGCGACACTTTTACAGCCGTTTTCCAAAAAGAATATAACAAAGAAGGCCGTCCGACCGGCAACGGGTCTCTGCTGTACGCCGAAATAAATCTGCGCGACAAAAAACATGAACGTTATTTGTATAAGGATTCGAAAGATCAAGAAGATTATTACGACGAAACAGGGAAAATCGCACGTAAACTGTTTACGATGCATCCTCTGCAAAAACCGCGTCAAACATCCAGATACGGTCAACGCAAGCACCCGATTTTAGGCTATACGATCATGCATTGGGGAACAGACTTCGGCGCCCCTATCGGCACACCGATTCGCTCCCCCGGTGAAGGAACGATCACCCAAGCCAAACGCAAAGGGGCTTACGGGATGTATATTCAAATCAAACATAACTCGGAATACTCGACGGCTTATGCTCATATGAGCAAATTTCATACAAAATCCCGTGTCGGAAGAAAAGTCAAAGCCGGCGACATCATCGGATACGTCGGCAATACGGGACGTTCTACAGGTCCTCATTTGCATTGGGAACTGATTAAAAACGGCAAAAAAATCAACCCGAATACACAGCGGATCACGGCTCAGCGTAAATTATCCGGAGACGAACTGATTCGTTTTTACGCCGAACGCGACAGAATACGAGAAAACATTTCGGGTGAAATCGCCTATGCGAAAGCGGAACCTTTGCCGGAAGACAGGAAAATGGCTTACCAAGGACCCGCAAAAACAAAAAAGGTCGCCCGTAAAGCCAAAAGAAGAAACGTTCAAAAAACAGCCGCGCGAACAACTCGCGGTCGCAAAGGTTAAAAAAACAATCCCCGTAAAAATACGGGGATTGTTTTTAACACCGAAAAGAAAAAATCCGAAACTAATCCAAACCCAAAGCTCGTTTATAAACGTCTAAAACAAATTCTTCTTCCTGACGTTCCTGATCATCCATTTTACGGATTTTCAGCAATTGCTTGATGGCTTTGACATCGAAATTTGCCGATTTCGCTTCTTCGTAAATTTCTTTAATATCGTTTTGCAAAGCTTTCTTTTCTTCTTCAATGTGTTCAATCCGTTCGATATAGGACAACAAACGCGCCCCGTCGACTCCGTTTACATCTTGAATATCACCGGCCATAGACGTTCTCCTTATTCTTCATCGGCATCTTCGACATCAAAAACCGCCGTTTCGGCATGATGCAAAGATTTCGGAGCCTGAGCAACGGCCTTTTCCAAATCGGCCTCGGTACATAATCCCAACAAAACAGGATTACGCGCTTTGATGTTCGCCATATTCCAGTGCGTTCTGCCGCGAATGGCATCAATCGAATTTTTTGTGGTACCAATCAGCTTGCGAATCTGGGCATCCGTTAAATCCGGCTGATGTTTTAACAACCAAGCGATCGCATCCGGTTTGTCCTGACGTTTTGCCATCGGCGTATAACGCGCCCCCTTGGAACGCGGCATCAAAGCCGGCAAATCTGAAACGTTACGTTTTAAAACGGCATTTTCATCCGCTTCACAACGAGAGATTTCCTCTTGCGTCAGTTGACCGTTGGCAATCGGATTCAATCCCATCATTCCGGCACCGACATCACCGTCGGCAATAGCCTGAATTTCCAACGAGTGCATACCGCAAAACTGAGCAATTTGTTCAAACGTCAATGCGGTATTTTCAACCAACCAAACGGCGGTTGCTTTGGGCATAAGCGGTAAAGACATATTATTCCCCTTAAAATAAATGAAACATGTTTGTCAGGCAGAATAACTGAAACGCCGTGTCAGGTCAAAATGATATTTAAAATTCTTTTATCGGCATCCATTTGCTGCCGATTTGACCGACATTCATACCGTCATAAATTTTTCCGGCATTACTTAACCAACCGTTTTTTTTAAAAACGGGAAAAAACAAAGCAGCTGTTTTTTTATTTTGCTCGGACAAACACGAAAAATCAGTTCCCTGATATAAATAAACATCACCGTCTAAAGCGTAACCGCGCGCATTTTGATCTATGATTTCGCGTGCGCGGGTTTCAACAAAGCCGGACTGCATCAACAGTTCAAAGTGCGATCCGTCAAAATCATCCCGTGCGATCAAGAGACCGCAATCAAAAACGACGAAAGCCTGACGACGGCGATGAAAGGCCGATTCGGCGTTATTTTTTAGATTCTCTGGCATCGGTCAACATCAAATCAGCAGGAGCCTGTTCCGCGGGAATGGGATCGTTCATATGTCGGCAATGCCCTTCCAAAAACGCCCCCGGTTCGATTTCCAAACGTTCATGCGTAATATCCCCCGTCACTTTTGCCGGCGACGCTAAAAATACGGATCTGGCGCACAAATGACCGTTAATACAACCG
>JAZNBT010000146.1:0-4769 GCA_045587165.1 Alphaproteobacteria bacterium
AGCGGCAATTGCGTGTTGCGGAACAAATTCGCCATATTCTGGCGGATTGTTTCCAGCGCGGCAACGTGCCCGCGGATTTTTTGGCGTGTCCGCCCGTTTCCGTGATGGAAGTCAAGATTTCTCCCGATTTTTCGTATTGCAAGGCATATATTTCCGTTTTGGCGATAGAACAAAGTTCCTCGGCCGATTTGGCCAAGGCTTTGAATAAACAAGCCGGTTTTTTCCGTAAAGTTCTGGGAACGAAGTTGCGTTTACGCTTGACGCCTGAAATCCGCTTTTTTGCGGACGGCGCTCAGGCGGAGGCGGATAAAATCGACGCGTTGTTGGCTTCCGAAAAAGTTCAAAGGGATTTGATAGTCCGTGAAGAGGATGAAGAAAACGCTGATGATTAAAGCGGTTTTCTTTGATATTGACGGGACTCTGATTACCTTTAACACGCATGAGATGCCCGATTCAACACGGCGGGCTTTGGAAACGTTGCGTCAAAAGGGCGTTAAATTGTTTCTGGCGACGGGGCGCGCGCCGCAAAGCGTCGATTTTATGAAACGCTATTTTGATTTTGACGGCGTCATTTCTTTTAACGGTTTGTATTGTTTTGATAAATCGGGTGTGTTGCATAACGATCCGTTGCCGTTTGAAACGGTTTTATCCGTTTTGCCTTATTTGGAAAAAAATAAAATCGCCAGCAGTTTTGAAACAATCGGGGCCAATTGGTTTAATTTAGTCAATGACAAGGTTCGAGCGTTAATCCGTTTGGTCGGCGTGGACGAACCGGAACCGCAAGCCGTTGACATATCGGCTTTGAAACAAGACGTTTATCAGATGACGGTTTTTGTTTCACCGCGGGAAGAAGCGGAGCTGATTGCCCGTCTGCCGGGGTGCAAGGCGATGCGGTGGTATCCGACTTTTGTCAACGTGATATCCGAAAGCGGAGGCAAGTCGGTCGGCATCGCAAAAGTATGTGAAAAGTACGGTATTAAGCGCGAAGAAATCATGGCGTTCGGCGACGGCGGCAACGATGTCGATATGTTGGAATACGCCGGTATCGGCGTTGCGATGGGAAATGCCGGAGAGGACGCCAAAGCTGCGGCGGATTTTGTAACGACGGCTGTTGACGACGACGGGATTTTCAATGCCTTAAAGCATTTTAACGTGATTTGAAAAAAAGCCTCCGTCTGGAGGCTTTTCGTTTTAAACGCGGGATGTGATTTTGTCTGCGGCTTCTATTTCGTTTGACGCGTTTTTTATTAAATCGTTTAAAGTCTCCTTTTTCAGATTTGTTAAGGCGGATAATGATGTTAAGTGCTCTTTGCTGCCTGTTTTTAAAGCGGAGTAATTAAATAAAACAAACCGGCGTATTCGGGATGTTTTTTGTGATTGTTCGATTTCGGCTTTTGTCATGTTGTCTTTGTCCATTTCGACATATACGGCGTCGGGCGAATATTTCCATACGCCGCCGGACAAAAAATCCGTCGTCCAACTGTAAGCCGATGAAAGATTTATAATACTGATCGTATTGAATTGCGAAACCAAAGGTACGGTTATGTCCTGATATCCTTCTTTTTTTAACATGATAAAGGCGTTACTTTGCGAACGTTTCAAATCGACGGCGCAAGGGGTTGAGCACGTCGGCATGCCGTTTACATAAACTTTTGCTCCTGAAACGTTTGAGCTGACCGTAATATTTTGTTGAGTTCCCGAAAAGACGGTGCCGCATCCCGATAATAAAGAAAGGGCGATAATTGCTTGAAATTTTTTCATGATTTCTCCGTATGATAAAATGAAACCGCCTGTGAAAGGCGGTCGGGAGCTGAAAAAATCGTAAGCAATTACAAAAACGACCCTCTGTGCATTACTGCACAAAGACTCCCGACCTTTGTTGAAAACGTCAGGAATGAAAGCCCTTTGCGCAATAGCACAAAGGGTCAATATGTAATCGCTTAAAAGAGTTTTTTCAGGACTCCGCCCCTTTTCAGGCACTTGACATACGTTTTTGTATGTCCGAAAAAATGATGACAGATTGAAAAATGAATGTAAATAATAAATACGAAAGTTGTACGGGAAAGAAAATATGAGCAGAAAACGCAAAGGCGATATCGTTAACGGTTGGGTCGTTTTGGACAAGTCTGCCGGATTGGGGTCTACGACCGCCGTTTCAATCGTGCGTCGTTTGTTCAACGCGCAAAAGGCGGGGCACGCGGGTACGCTTGATCCCGCGGCTTCCGGTGTTTTGCCGATTGCTTTGGGTGAGGCGACAAAAACGATACCGTATGTGATGGACGGCGAAAAACGATACGCTTTTACCGTCCGTTTCGGGCAGGCGACGGATACGGATGATGCGGAAGGTTCCGTTATCGCCGAAACCGAAGTTTTGCCGACAAAAGAGGATATTTTAAAAGTCCTGCCTTCTTTCGTCGGGGAAATAGAACAAATTCCGCCTAAGTATTCGGCAATCCATGTTGACGGCAAAAGAGCGTATGATTTGGCGCGCAACCAACAGGAAGTTGTTTTGAAACCCAGACGGATTCGAGTGGACAATTTGCGCTTAATCGAACCGTTTGACGCCTTAAACGCCCGTTTTGAAGTCGATTGCGGCAAAGGGACGTATGTGCGTTCTTTGGCACGGGATATTGCCGAAAAAGTCGGCAGTTTGGGGCATGTCACTTCGTTGCGTCGTTTGAAATGCGCAAAATTTTCAACCGAAAACGCTTTTTTACTGGAATATCTGCGCTCAATAGAGCATAGTTCTAATTGGACGGAAGTGCTTTTGCCCGTCGAGACCGTGCTAGACGACATCCCTGCACTGGCCGTGACGCAGGCTCAAGCGCTTAAGCTGTCAAACGGGAATTTTTTGTCCGTGTCCGACTTTAGCTTTGTGCCGCAGACGGACGTTTTTCAGGCAAAATGCGAAAACCGTTTGATCGCGTTGGTTCGCGTGCAGGACGGCGAAATCCGCCCCGTGCGTTTGATTATTCAATAACCCTTTTATTAGGAGATGACGATGTCGATTACTCAAGAACGTAAACAGGAACTGATTAAAGAATATGCGATTAAAGAAGGCGATACGGGCTCCCCTGAAGTTCAGGTTGCCATTTTGTCCGAACGCATTAAAAACCTGACGGAACATTTAAAAGATCATGACAAGGATTTCCATTCCCGTCGCGGTCTGTTGATTATGGTCGGTCAGCGTCGTCGTTTGCTGGACTATTTGAAAGGCAAAGACGTTTCCCGTTACGAAAGCTTGATCGCCCGTTTGGGTCTGCGCCGCTAAGGCGAAAATCTTCGGTGAAGCCCCTTTTTCGCATAAGTCGAAAAGGGGCTTTATCGGATAAGTAAAATTTATGTTGGCTCTTTTTGAATGGTCGAAAAGAGGTTGGAGAAAGAAGTATAATGTCTATGTTTAAAGAATTCCGCAAGGAAATCGAATGGGGCGGTCGCACACTGGCCGTTACCACGGGGAAAATCGGTCGTCAGGCTGATGCTTCCGTTATCGTTTCTTATGGTGAAACAGTCGTTCACTGCGCTGTTTGCGCCGCTAAATCCGTTCCCGAAGGAATGGAAGAAGATTTTCTGCCTTTGACGGTGAATTATCAGGAAAAAGCGTATGCCGCCGGTCGTATTCCGGGCGGATTTTTCCGCCGCGAAGGACGTCCCGCCGAACATGAAATTCTGGCCGCTCGTTTGATCGACCGCCCGATCCGTCCGCTGTTCGCCAAGGGATACTGCAATGATACGCAGGTTACCTGCACGGTGTTAAGCCATGATATGGAAAACGATCCCGATATCGTTGCGATGATTTCGGCTTCGACCGCTTTGGCTTTGTCCGGTTTGCCGTTCTTAGGGCCTATCGGAGCCGCCCGTATCGGTTACAAAGACGGCGAATATATTTTGAATCCGACGGTTGCCGAACGTGAAACGTCCGATTTGGACTTGGTCGTCGCCGGTACGGCTCAGGGCGTTTTGATGGTTGAATCCGAAGCCAGCGAGCTGTCCGAAGAAGTCATGTTGGGTGCCGTTGTTTTCGGTCACGAAAAAATGCAGGCCGTCATTGACATGATTAACGAATTGAAAGCCGAAGCCGGTAAAGAACCGTGGCCGATGCCCGTTCCCGCTCCGGAGTACAAAATCGTTTATGATAAATTCATGGACGCTTACGGTGCGGAATTGCGTGAAGCTTACAAAATTATCGACAAGCTGGAACGTCAGAACGCCGTCGCCGATATTCGCGAAGCCGCTAAAATCAGCGTTTCCGAAAACGAAGCCGAAGCCAAAGTCGCCGCTCGCGTGTTCCATGAAATGGAATATCACACGGTTCGTGACGCCATTTTGGAAACGGGCGTACGTATTGACGGCCGCGATACGAAAACGGTTCGTCCGATTACCGCCGAAGTCGGCGTGTTGCCGCGCGCTCACGGTTCCGCTTTGTTTACCCGCGGCGAAACGCAGGCGTTGGTCGTTGCCACGTTGGGAACGGATCAGGACGAACAGATCGTTGACGCGTTGACCGGCGAATACCGTCAGCCGTTTATGCTGCACTACAATTTCCCGCCGTATTCCGTCGGTGAAACGGGACGTATCGGTTCTCCGGGACGTCGTGAAATCGGTCACGGAAAGTTGGCTTGGCGCGCTATTCATCCGATGTTGCCGTCCAAAGAGGAATTTCCGTATTCCATCCGCGTTGTTTCCGAAATTATGGAATCGAACGGTTCGTCGTCCATGGCGACGGTTTGTGGCTCCTGCCTGTCTTTGATGGATGCCGGCGTTCCGAT
>JAZNBT010000147.1:0-8437 GCA_045587165.1 Alphaproteobacteria bacterium
TGGGGATGCGTTCTAAAAAATAAAAAAGAAAGAAGGCGTTACTTTTTAAGTGATGCCTTTTTTTAAGGGGTTGATCGTGAAAAAGCAGAATCGTTTCTGGGAAACAAAAAAACTGTCGGAAATGACCGATGAGGAATGGGAATTGTTGTGCGACGGTTGCGGTAAATGCTGTTTGGAAAAAGTCGTTTTCGAAGAAGATGACACATTGGCTTTTACGAATATCGCCTGTCGTTTGTTGGACCGTTCTACTTGCCGATGTCGACATTATGAAAAACGCAGCGCATATGTTCCTGAATGTAAACGAATTACGCCCGAAAATCTGAAAGAATGTTATTGGTTGCCGAAAACGTGCGCATATCGTTTGTTGGATGAGGGGCGGACGTTGCCTTCTTGGCATCCTTTGATTTCCGGCTCACCGTTAAGCGTGCATCAAGCCGGTGTTTCCGCTTCCGGACGGTGTGTTTCGCCTAAACCCGAAGAAGAATTCCAAAATTATATCGTTGATTGGGACGATTTATGATTAAAAACGACCGGTCGTCTGTGGAGGTGATTTATCATCAGGGGTCTGAAATCCCGATTACGATTGAACGAAATATTCAGGCAAAGCGTGTTCGTTTGAAAGTCAGTCGTAAATCCGGTCGGATTGTTTTGGTCTTGCCTCAAAGGATATCACAGCGAACCGGTATGGCCTTTGCTCAAAAAAAAGCGGATTGGATAGCTGAACAGTTGGCGGCTTTACCGCAGAAAAAAGTTTTTCGAGACGGAATGCCGTTGGCTTTTTTAGGAAATCAACTCGTTATTCATCATTCTCCTTCGGCCAGACGAGGGGTTTGGTTGGATGAAAATGTGATTTGGGTCTCGGGGCAGGCTGAACATTTACCCAGACGTATATTGGATTTTTTAAAAAAAGAGTTTGCCGTGTATGCCTTGAAAAAAGCAAGGGAAACGGCCGGGCGTATCAATGTGAAAGTGCAAAAAGTGACAATCCGCGACACGGCGTCCAGATGGGGCAGTTGTTCTAAAACGGGGAATTTGAATTTGTCGTGGCGTTTAGGATTGGCGCCTTTGTTCGTAGCCGATTATGTCATTACCCATGAAGTCGCCCATTTGGTTCAAATGAACCATTCCAAAGCGTTTTGGCAGGTCGTTGCCGAATTGTGTCCGACATATAAACAAGCCGAACAATGGCTGAAAAAAAACACAGCCTATTTATACAGTTTCAGCAGTGATGAATGAAACTAAAAGCCGCTCTGCCAGCCTTTGGCCGCGCGGTTGTATTTTTTACGCCATTCGTTTTTGATCAGTCCCGTCGTTCGGTATTGTTGCATTAAATCTGTCAGCAGGTATGATTTTTTATCTGTACGCGGTAAAACGTAAATACCGGCGACTGTCGGCGTTTTGCAACCGGTTGTTTCGGGAAAGCTGAACGGTTCCCCCGTAATACGGCATTTCGCCATGTCCGCAAAAATTCTGGCTTCCATATAAGCGCCGCTATAACCGTATTTGTCTGAAAAATCGGCCTGAGGTGTAGCGGTAAAACGTGATTTTATTTGCTGAAACAAGTCTTTGTGGCGGTCTAAAACAAAGCCGTTTCCCTTAATCAATTCTTTAAAATCTTCCAGAACGACGGGGTTTTTCCACCCGCCGCCGAACAATAAAAAAGTTTGCGGCAAACGAACGTTTTCGGGAACAAAAGACAGCGTGTGTACGAACGTATAAGCGCTGAGGTATTCAATCGTTCGAAGCGTGTTTTCAAATCCGTATTTTTCTTGAACGCTTTGCAATTCCGAGCGGTACCACGCGGGATCCGAAGATTTCGGGGGCGTTTGCAGATAGAAATTTTTGTTTTCGTTCGTTACTGCGGCCGTATCAAACAGTTCGGATAACAATTCGGGAATAATTCGTCCTTGTTTTCCGTAATGCCCGTCTTTGTCGCAAGGTTCGCCCTTTGTCGTGCGGACAAGCATGTCTGCAAAATGGTTAAAAGGACCTATGTCCCAACCTTGTGTCGTTTCTTTGCCCTCGTTTGTTTCGGATATGACTGCAATATTGCCGGTGTTGCCGGCATTGCAAAAAGCAACCGGAAAGGCGCCTTTTTTACGTAAATCGGCGGCTATATGCTGATTGTGGACGGGGGCTAAAGGGGCTGCTTCGCCGCCGTTCATTAAATCGTCGGAACGAAAATCGTAAATGACCGGCAGGTCGGTTAAATCGGCTAATTCGGCAGCATCGGCAATTTGCAGAGTATAAGGCGGTAAATCTCCGGCGATGGAAGGCGGAAAATGTCCGCATGTTTGTCCGTGCAGACCGATTGCGGCGATTTCCGATTTTTGTATGCCGGATTGTTCGCATAAATCGTTGACGGTCTTGGCGACTAAACGGGTGTAGTCTTTTAATACGCGGTCGAAAAACGGATCGTTTTCCAAAAATTCGGGATCATTGTCATGCGCCGTTATTTCAGTGCGCAGCCGTATTATGGCTTCGGTCAATTCCATCGGGTATTGTCGGGAACAAAACGCCAGATCCTTCATTTGTCCGTTGTTAAATTCGCACAGAACCGCATCAACGGCATCCAAAGAATTGCCGGTCATAATACCGATTGTTTTGATAGACAATGTTTCCTCGTTCAGAAAAGTTATTTTAACGGCAAGGGGGTGACTTTATACTGGCCGGGAGCCAATTTCGCCGCGTCCGTTTTTACGCCGTATTCTTGTTTTTCCTGACCGGAAGCCGTCGTCGGCATTCTGGGCATTTCTTGCGGACCTTTCGGTAAAACGAATTTTTTCGGATCGGACGGGAAGGCGTTTTTCTGGAATCTCATCAGCATGTATCCCGTTCCGCCGCCATAAGCGGGGCCGGCGACGCCGAAAGAATAATTCGCCCCGATAACACCGTAGTCCAAGTCGACATAGTCAATTGCGAATACATTTGAAACCATTGAGTCCGATGTCGTCGTAAATTTGCAAACGTAACCGGTGTCTTCCATTAGAACGTAATCCGGAGACTTAACGAATAAAGCGTTTGTCGAACTCATACATGCCGGCCTGACAGCGTTAAAATGCATGTTATAATCCAAGGCGACATTGATGATTTGTTCATTTTTCAACAATTTGACGTTGAGAATTTTTGCGGAATCGATGACAACCGTGGCCGGCGTAACGCCCGCTTTGATATTAAACTGAATGTAGTTTTCGAAACACATTCTGGAATTCGGATCGGCATCGCAAATTAAAACGGTTGAATCAACGTTGTTGTCAAACAGGTTCAACAGGCTGTTGTATAAGAATTCACGTGTCATATTCGTTCTGGCCGGAGCGCACTGTTGCGAACGGCAAACAATGACGGAAGACGGGGCTTTGGGCGTTACAATCGTGCGCTGTGCAAACGGATCGGGCAATCCCATACCGCAGGCGCCGATTAACGCCGCCGTTGCCGTGATAACAAGCGTTTTAACGGAAATATGAAAATATTTAGGCACGTTGAACCTCTTCAGATTAACCTGTTTATTTGATTTAAGATAACAGGACTTTCTTACGAAAAGATAAAAAAAGAGTCGGAATGATCCGACTCTTTTAATTTTTTTATCAGCCTTTTACGACGTCCGCGGCGGCTTTACCGACGATTTCCTTATACATTTCAGGATCTGTCGCCCCTTCGGAAGAAAAGAGAATGACGACGCTGTTTTCATCCAACTTTAACGCTTTGCGGAATTCGGGATTTTCACATGCCGTGACCAGACCGGCCAGACCGGAAACTCCGGATTCACCGGAAACAACGGCGGTATCGGCACATTCTTTGTTCGCCAGATCGCGCATCATTACCGGAATCATCGTGTCGGGGATTTTCATAAAGCCCGTTGCGTATTCTTTTAAGATATCCAACGCCAACAAAGACGGTTCACCGCAGGACAATCCGGCCATAATCGTTTCCAGATCTCCGTGAATGACGGTGTATTCGTCGTTTTTAATGCTGGCGTATAAACAGTCAGCGTTTTTCGGTTCAACCGTTGTGAACAACGGACGGTCTTTGTGCATACGGCAGCAAATACGTGTTGCCACGGCTGCAGCCAATCCGCCGACACCGCCTTGAACAAAAGCATGGGTCGGGTGTTCGGGGATTTGATCCAAAGCTTCGTCAACCATAACGGTATAACCGTGCATAACGTCGCAAGGAACGTCCATATAACCGGGGTAAGATGTGTCGGAAATGACAAACCAACCGTTTTTCGCGGCATCATCGGCACAGTCATGGACGGAATCATCGTAGTTGCCCTGACAGCGAACGACGGTCGCTCCGTATTTTTCGATGGCTGTTTTACGGCCTTCGCTGACGCCTGCGTGAATGTAAATAACGCATTTTGCACCGAACATCTGAGCGCCCCAAGCGACTGAACGACCGTGGTTGCCGTCGGTTGCGGAACAAACGGTGATGTCTTTGACGATATCTTTATATGTGCCGGCTAACAGGTCTTTGGTTGTTGCTTCGGCTCCCGTCGCTTCCTTGATTTTGTTCAACAGCAATCTGCAAACGGCATATGCTCCGCCCAAAGCTTTGAAACTGTCCAAACCGAAACGGGTGCTTTCATCTTTGTAATAAATCGCTTTAACGCCCAGTTTTTCAGCATATTTATTTAAGCTGACCAAGCGTGTTTCGGCGTATCCGGGCCATGTTGTGATTTCGGCTTTGGCAGTCTGAAACCCCTTTTCATTTAAAATTGTTTCGGCGGCGCCGCCGATTTTATTCGGTTCAACCTTGGGGTTGATCAACAAACTGGATTCTCCAGCGTCAAAAATATCCATACGTTTATTCCTTAATTCTTGTTTATCCATAAAGACAGATTTTGGGATGTCTTTTACTGATATAGTATCATATCAATCTAATTTGTTTAGGCAACTGATTTTAGGGGTTTAGGGGGCGGACATGCCAAAAATTTCTCGGTCTGATTTGGATATTTTATTTAACGATGCCAGAACTTTTTTTTCATGGACGGATGAAAAAGTTCCCGCCGATATTTTAAAACGAATCTATGATTTGGCAAAAATGGCGCCGACTGCCGCGAATTGTCAGCCTGCCAGAATAATTTTTGTTGTTTCCGAAGACGCCAAAAAGAAACTGGAACCATGTCTGGATAAAGGAAACGTTGCCAAAACGATGACTGCTCCCGTAACAGCTATTATCGCCGGAGACATTGAATTTTATACACATTTTGACAAACTTTATCCTCCGGCCGATGTACGTTCATGGTATGAAGGAAACTCCGCTTTGATTGAAGATACCCTGTTGCGCAATACGGCTTTACAGGGGGCGTATTTAATTATGGCGGCCAGATCTTTGGGTTTGGACTGCGGTCCGATGAGCGGATTTGACAAACAAAAGGTCGACGACGTTTTTTTTAAAGGAACAACATTCAGATCAAATTTTTTATGTAATCTGGGATACGGATCGCACGCAAAAATGTATCCGCGACTGCCTCGGTTCGATTTTGACGAAGCGTGCAAAATCATATAACAAAACTTTTCCTTCGCATGTTTTTTTGAAAGAAACGAACTGACAAAACTTGAAAAACTTTGCGGTATCGTTACACTGCAAAAATGAATGCGGGGGGAAATGTCTTTTCAAAAAACAGTTTTATTTATTAAAGAAAAATGTTCGTGGCCGTTACTGATTCTGGTTGCGGCGGGACTGTTGAATTTTTATTACGTATTACGTTACGGCGTTAATGTGCCGTATCGTTCCGAATGGGATTATTTGTTCGTTTTTCCCGCCGAAGGATCCGTTTTTCAAGCCGATCGGCTGTCGCGTTCCGTTTTACCTAAATTGACGGCATACGTTTTTTACTTGCTGAACGGTTGGAATATTACGATTCACGTGATTTTTAATTATCTGATTTACGTGGCGGATATTGTCCTGTTGTATCGGCTGATCGTTAAGACGGCCGGAGAATATCGGTTTTTACCGTTGTTTTTCTTGCCGTTGTTTTCCGATTTAAACGTCTCGAATTTATTGTTGGCAACGGCTTTGCAGTTTCATTTAACCGTTTTATTCGGTTTGATTGCGGCCGATATCGGATTTTGCCGCCCGCCGACATATCGTAATTCGTTGAAGTTTGTTTTATTTGCGGCGTTATCCGTTTTGTCCATGAATCTGGTTTTTATGTCGGGGATTTTAATCGGCTGGATCGTGATGGAAGCACAGCGAAAAAACTTTTCAAGAATCGGCGGCATGTTTCTTTTCATGGTTGCGATTTTTCAAGTGTGTTGCGGCGATTTATTTGTTTTCGCTGAAAAACAAATATTTCAACCGGCCGTTATTTTATTTTCCGTCGCGTTGACGGGAATAGATATGTTGACGCCGATGCATGTTGTTTTGATTTTACCGATTGTCGCGGCATTGGGATATGCGTTTTATAAACGTCGTTTGTGGAAGGATAATGCGGCACTTCTGTTGCTTTCAATCGTTTTGGCCGCATTTTTATCAGCGTTAAACAGTGAATCAAATCAAAACGCCTATATGTTCATTCACGACGGCATCGGTATTGTTCTGTTTGCCGTGCCTGTTGTTTTTACATTGTTACGTTTGGAAAAACCGGTTTTTATTTACCTGTGTTGTTTAAGCCTGATCGGGTACAGCGCTTCTTTTTCCCCGTCTTATTTTAAAATGGAAGCTGATATCCGTAATCAGACATTGAGCTGCGCTAAAAAGTATTATGATGCGGCAGGGGACGGAAATTGCAAATTTATTGATGAATACCGTGCGGTCGTTTTTTTAGATACGGCGAAAGAACTGAACTTAAACTTTACCCGTATAAAATAGTTTATTGTATCGTTTTAAGGGCGGTATTTTTTTTCTTGTTGCTTTTCTGTCAGCCATTTATCCGACTTTTCCTGAGAATTGTTTTCCCAACGTTGATCGAACAGCCTTTGGTGCTGTCCGGCATAATCCGGTTCATCAATAAAAATATCGCATACTTCTTCATTTTTATGGACGGCGGGTTCCGTCCAGTTGAAAGATCCGCTGGAAACGGATGATCCGTCATAGATTGCGACTTTCGTATGCATGATTCGTTTATGTGTATGTACGCGCAACGGAATGTCTGCGGCGAGAAGTTCCCATATACGCGATGATTTACCCGCCGCCTGAACTTTATCGGTCAAAACACGGACTTTTACGCCGCGCCGATGCGCTGCGATCAATGCGTCAACCAGTTTTTTATTATTAATCGAATAGACGGAAACATCTATATAATCATTTGAATTTTCAATCAATTCAACCAATCTTTTTTCACAGTTTTCTTCTTGCAAAACAATTCCTTCCGCAGATAAAGCGAATGGGAAAAAACTGAAAGCAAACAATAAAAAAAAACGGTTTAACATCGAAAATCCTTTAATGCGTATTCGGATGATCAAGGAAAAGAGTTAAAAAAAGCCCCTTTTTCACGGGGCTTTTATGCGTAAGGCGTGTTTATTTGAAATCTTTTTTACCGCAAAGCGTCTTTATATGATCGCTGCTGCCGACGAAACGTCCGTCCACGAACATTTGCGGAAAATGCGTGTAATTTGTGTATTGACGGATACCGTCAAATAAAGCCGGATCGGAAAAGACGTCAACGCTTTTATAGGAAACGCCCGCTTCCTGCAGTTTTTTGGAAGCCTCTGCGGAAAAACCGCAGCGCGGATGAGAAGGGGTTCCTTTCATAAACAAAACAACGTGATGGTCTTTCAGTTCGCGTTGAATACGCTGAAATGTTTCGTTTTTTGTCATTTAATGTAATCCTTTTGAAAGAGTAAAAGTATCATTATGTCGCCGATCGACATTTTCCGCCAAACCGCAGGCGGCCTCTTTCTATCCTTTTTGATCGTACTTAATATATACCAATATCGATGTTTGTGAAAGCCCTAATCTTCCAATACGCGTTCAACCGCCGCCGGAGCTGAAACGGGGGACGATTCCTTAATCGTTTCTGTTTCGATCCTGTCGGTTGTTTCGGCCGACGCAGACTCATTGATTAAATCCTCTGTCGGGGCAGTGGATGCCGGAGCTGTGTTCGCCGATGTTTCGGAAACGGGTGTCGGTTCTTTAATCAGATCTTGTTGCAAAACTCTGGGAGTGTCATCCTTTTTCTTAAAACGATTCGGATTTGGTTTCCGTTCTATGAAAATGTATGTTTCCACTTCTCCGTCATCATTAACCCGTTCTGTTACCGTTTCTTTAATGATATCCGCTTGAGCTGCCCTTTCTTTAGCTTTAGCCTTTTCTTCAGCCTTGGCTTTGGCCTCTGCCTCCGCTTTAGCTTTAACCTCTTCTTCAGCCTTGGCTTTGGCCTCTGCCTCCGCTTTAGCTTTAGCCTCTTCTTCAGCCTTGGCTTTGGCCTCTGCCTCCGCTTCCGCTTCCGCTTCCGCTTCCGCTTTAGCTTTAGCCTCTTCTTCAGCCTTGGCTT
>JAZNBT010000148.1:0-1590 GCA_045587165.1 Alphaproteobacteria bacterium
CAAATCATCTCTTTGGTAAACCTGTCATTCAGGAGCTTCTGTTCCTAACGTATAAGGCCCCAAAAACCCAGGAGATGACAGAAACCAAGCGACTATTAAAACATGGCAACCTCTAAAAACTTCGTTTTTATCCAGAAGTCACACAATTCATAAACCACATTATAGCACAGGAAAAATGGGTTGTCAAGGAGTTTTGCGGGGGGGGGGTAATTTCTTGGAATTTTTTCAAAAAATTACCGATTTTTTGGTTTGGGGTGTTAAGTTCACTTGATTTTTTGACAACATTTATTATCATAGAAGCAGTTTCGGTTTTCAGTGAAAAATGAGGTGCGGAATGTCACAAATGCGTTTTTTCTTTGTGGACAAAAGGGACGAAAGGTTGGAAAAACTCGGGTACAAACTGGGGATTTTGCAGACGTTGATTCCGTGGGAAATTTTTCGGAAAAGGCTCGAACGGCTGTACAAGGATTCGCCCAAAGGAGGGCGTCCGCCGTATGACTGCGTGATGATGCTGAAGATTTTAATTCTGCAAAGTTTGTACAATCTGTCGGACGACCAGACGGAGTATCAGATAACCGACAGCCTTTCGTTTCAGAAATTTTTGGAGATTGGACCGGAGGATTCGGTGCCGGACGCGAAGACGATTTGGGTGTTTCGCGAGCGGTTGAAGAAGGAGGGAATTTACGATTCATTGTTCCGTGAGTTTAACAAATACTTGGAAAAACAGGGCTATAAAGCCCGCGGCGGTCAGATGATTGACGCGACGTTCCAGGAAGTCCCCGCGCAGCACAACACGCGGGAAGAAAACGAGAAAATCAGGAAAACGGAAACCGCTCCGGAAGAATGGTCGGAGGCTAAAAAAGCGCAAAAAGACATCGACGCTCGTTGGACCAAAAAACGGGATCGCCGATACTTTGGTTACAAAAATCACGTCAATGTTGACCGGCGGCACAAATTTATTCGTGACTATCGAGTGACCCCGGCCAACGTCCACGATTCGCGTTGTCTGGACGATCTCCTGGACGAAACCGTGCCCGATAAAGGCGTCTGGGCTGACAGTGCCTATTCGGGCGAAGGGTTGGAGGCGGAAGTTCGCTGCAAAGGTCTGATTCCTCATATTTGCGAAAAAGGGTATCGAGGTCGGCCTCTGACGCCCGCACAAAAAGAGTCCAACCGGGAAAAATCCCGAGTTCGCAGCCGCGTGGAACACGTTTTTGGTCAAATGAGTAAACTGTCGCACGAAAGCCGCAAGATTTACACGAAAGGCCGTTATCGCGCGGAGGTAAAAATCAGCCTTCGAAATTTAGCTTACAACCTGTGGCGCTTCGTGACAGTTCACCGAACAGGGAGGAAACTGCGTACATGCCAGGCGAAACGGTCCCCCCATTCGCCATAAAGGAGGTCCAAACAGCTAAAAAAACGCGGAAAATCTCTCACAAACCTGTTCAAAAAACAGAAATTCCTAGGAACTCTGGATTCTGAATAATAGTTTTGCAAAAATTGTAAGTTTTTAGAGGTTGCCATTCACATCGCCTGGAAAAATACCACCTGCAGAATTGATAATCTCACTAGTTACAGAATTACAGGTAT
>JAZNBT010000149.1:0-5289 GCA_045587165.1 Alphaproteobacteria bacterium
CCGATCGCCGTTACGACGGAACCGGAATTACCGCCGGAAGAAGAAATCGTACCTCCTGCGCCCGTCGCCGAAGTTCCTGCGGCAGAACCGCAACCTGTTCCGGCTCCCGCTCCCGAAGATCCGATCGCCGTTACGACGGAACCGGAATTACCGCCGGAAGCGATACAGCCTGAAACAACGGCAGAGGAATTAGAAACTGTTTCAGAAACGGATATCAATAAAGAATACGAAAACACAGAAAATACCGTCTCCGCAGCAGAATTGGAATCGATTGAAAAACAATCATTGCCAACGGAAACGGCTTCGGAAAATACGGACATCATTGACGCTTTCGCCGATGAAACAATCAAAGCTGAAAACGTCCCTGATGATGAAGCACAAATCGTGGCAGAAGAAACGCAGGAAGAAAACGATCCGAAAGAAGTATCCGATACACTTCCTTCGACCGGTGCTTTTTCTTTTGACGGCACAATGACACAGTCTTTTTTCGGATCGGAAAACATGGATACGGTTGTTTTAACTAACGTCATGAATTCTTTTGATTCACTTTCACAGTGGTATTTGTTGATCAGTGAATTTTCCGTTACGCCGTTAGAAGGTCAAACTGGCGCGGAAGTTCCTTTATCTGACGATATTTTCTGTCAAGGAGCTTTCCTCAATGCAGACGGGACGACGATTTCCTTCGCAAACTCGCCTTCATTGAACGTTCCTGCCGACCAAACCAATTTAGCATTGTGCGGCATGAAAGTCATACCGTTGGCAGAACAAGAAAATTCAACCATCGAACTGGAAAATTCCGCAGGTATGCTGATCGGTCCGGGCGGTGTTCAATTAATGTTCAGCGGCTTAAACAAACTGATTATTCCTGCTCTGCCCGCACAAACACAGTCGACTCAGCCGCAAAACGGTCCTGTCGTCTATGCCCTGCCCCGTCTGCAGAAAACGGCACAGGATGTTTTCACTTTTACGGCAGAAAGCGGAACGGTTGAAACAGATCAACCCGTCGTTTTAGTTAAAACCGGTTACAGCTTATACGGCTGGAATGTTGTTTTTGCGAACGGTCAAACGATGAGTCTGGCCGATGTCCGCACCTATCAAACAAAGCACGGTATTTTACCCGACAACAGCGGCAAGGTCAGTTATAAACAATCGCAATTGACGTTTAAAAATGCTCAGAGCATCCGCATTTACGAAAAACCGTCTTACTGCGGTTATGGAAAACAACCGGAAGAATAAACTGTGACAACAACAGCTCCCGTATGAAACGGGAGCTGTTTATATATAAAAAACAACCGAAATTTATTTAAGTCGCACGAATAAAACTTCCGCCCTGCCGTAAACACGTTGATCCGTCATTTCAAAATCGGCCGGCAAAATGTTTTTTTCACCGCGGGCAGTTTCAATCACGCATAAGCTCTGCTGATCAATCCAACCTTTTTGATGTAAGATATCCAATGTCGGTTCAACAAACCCTTGATTGTACGGCGGATCCATAAAAACAATCGAGGCGGCCTCTTTTGCCGCCGGAGGATTTAATGCATCCGGAAACAAATGAACGGCAAGTCCGTCCTTAATGCACGGAGCGGCATTTTGATAAAAACAACGCACAGCCTCAGGATCCTTTTCCGCGGCATATAAAGCTTTTGCCCCGCGGGACAAAGCCTCGATCCCCAAGGCTCCCGTTCCGGCAAAAACATCTAAAACGACCAAGTCGCCCCAAGCAATACCATTTTTTCGCAATTTGGAATCCAAAACGTTAAAAACACTTTCGCGTGCTCTGTCAGACGTCGGCCGAGTCGTCATTCCTTCCGGAGCAATTAACTTTTTAGCTCGATATTTTCCGGCAATAATTCGCACAATATTTACTCCTCTCAAGTCTTTTTATTTGACAAAAACGACAAAAGCAAGTATTTTTGTCAAAAATACCTTTTGTTGACAGGAGGGAAATGCCGTAGGTTCGGTTTCGACCGCGACAGCGGATTGACAGTTCGTCCTGTAAGGCCGGATCAAAAATCAGTTATTAAAGTATTTCCGGAATGAAAGGTTTGGAAAAGTCATTTTTTCATTTCGTTTTCCCAAAACCTTACAGGGAGGTTTTTATAGCCTCCCTTCTTTTTATTTCTTGCGCCGCGACCGCTTTTCAATGGAAATTTTTCCGCCGGTCTGTTCTTGCAAAGCTTTACCAGAAATTTCATCAACAGCCCCTTTTTCAAGATTGCCCAATTGAAAAGGACCGTAAGAAATACGGATCAAACGGGTCACCTGAAAACCGAAAAATTCCATCAACCGTCGAATTTCCCGGTTTTTCCCTTCTTTCAATGCGACGGTCAGCCATGTATTTGATCCTTGTTTTTTATCGACAACGACTTGTACGCCGGCGTAACGAACTCCGTCAATTGTCACGCCTGCTGCCAGCTTTTCCATGATTTCGGGGATCATTTCACCATGAATACGTACCCGATAACGTCTGGTCCAACCGGTCGAAGGCAATTCCATTTGACGGGCAAACTCGCCGTCGTTTGTCAACAGCAGCAAACCTTCCGAATTTAAATCCAATCGACCGACGGAAATAACGCGCGGCAATGTATCCGGCAAAGCATCAAAAACCGTCGGACGTCCTTCGGGATCTTTATGCGATGTCACCAAACCGGCCGGTTTATAATAACGCCATACGCGTGTTTTTTCCTTTGCGGGCAAAGGTTTTTGATCCACCGTAATAACGTCCGTTTCCGTCACAACGACGGCGGGTGATGTTAAAGTTTGACCGTTAACGGCGATACGTCCCTGTTCGATATAGCGTTCGGCTTCACGGCGCGAACAAATACCGGCACGAGCAACGACTTTAGCGATCCTTTCGCCTTTTGAAATATTCATTTGTTTTCCTTTTCCTGTCGCGTAAAGGGGAACTGCAAAACGGTGTTTGCCGTCATTAAAACAGGCAAAGCCGACTGAACCATATATTCGTCAGTTTCAAAAAAAGTAATTTGTTCCGCCGTATAAACCGGTCTTTTTTCAGGACCGATTTCATTTTCCAACGACGTCACACCTTTCAGCTGATAACTGGCGTACACAGACGGCAGAAAATCAGCCGAGACGGCATCATTGCTGCCGGAGACGGCCTCTAATTCAAAGGAAGCCTGCCTTAACGCATCCAAAGCGTCTTCATCATCCAGATTAACGCCTTCTCCGGGCAGAATCTTTGCCAATTCAAAACTTTCGACCACTTTAGGCATCGGTGCAGGCGCCGTTTCGGCAACGATACCGGTCAAACCGGCTTCCATTTTTAAAATAGGCGCCTCGACAACGACGGAAGATTTTTTATTTTTGCGTTCACCGGGCTGTTTATCCAACCAAACTTTCAAAGATTTCGGCAAAATGGCAAAACGATCGATTTTATCTTGAAAAATTTCTTCAATCCGTTGACGTACCTGACGAACCGTACGCATTTTTTTCTTTTCGTTATAAAAAATGGGGGGATTGGCCAAAGCAGCTTCGGGAAACAGGTCGGCTGCGTATTTATACGGCGTGAATTTATCCGCGCGCAACAACATAACCGCTCCGGACGGTCCCATAAAATGAGCCAAATATAAATCAACCGAAGAAATTTCTCCGCCGATCTGATCGCTGAGAATCTTTTGATTACTTTTTGCAAATTCGGCGGCCAACAAAGCCGATATACGCGGAGAACGACGCAAAGACAAAATTTCTTCACGATCTGCGGAGGATTTGACACGATAACGTCCCCGCCCGTCGCGGTAAATCTGCGAAGCCAATCGGGCATACCCGTATTTTGCCCCATGCAGTTTCATCTGCTGCAGCCAAGTATCGGCCGTAAACTGATACAACCCTTCCGCGCTTGAACGTTCGGCGGCAGCGTTAACCTGAAATCGGCTTTCATGACCGGCCTTTGCCATCATGTAATCAAAGCTGACGCCGCAGATTTCGCTGGCTTCTCGAATATAGCGGACGATTTCCCGATCAACCTTGAAACCGCCGATTTTATAAATCGTATTTTCTATTGCAACATCTGCAACCACTTTTTCATCCTTTTGCAAGCAACGCAGTATATCAACCGACTTTACCGATTAAAAGAGGTTTTTCTTGACTTCCTTTTTTAAGAACGACACTTTCATTATATGGATACTTTTTTAAAAAATGTTATAGATACGGCTATAAAAAAAGCGAAATCCGCCGCGAAAGCAGGGGAAATTCCCGTCTGTGCAATCATTTTCGACCCGAAAAACAAAGAAATCATTTCTTCGGCGGTCAACCGAACCGAACGCGATCGGGATCCGACGGCTCACGCCGAAATACTGGCGATAAAAAAAGCCTGCCGTTTGATAAAACAAACCCGTTTAAACGAATACGATATTTATGTTACTCTGGAACCGTGTCCGATGTGCGCCACGGCGATTTCTTTTGCTCGTCTGCGCAGGCTGTATTTCGGCGCCTATGATGTCAAAGGCGGCGGAGTCGAACACGGTTGCCGGATTTATCAAAATACGCGAAACCTGTTCACTCCCGAAATTTACGGCGGCTTGGCACAAACACGATGTACCGAATTATTAACCGTTTTTTTTCAATCTCTGCGCAGAGAGGATAAATGACTACGAAACCTTTGTTTGTTGACATTCCCGAAACGGAAGCAGATTTCGTCGTCGAAGCGAAAACACCCGAACCGTTGTCGGTAACAGCCGTTTCTTTGGCATTAAAAGGGCTTGTGGAAAACAACTTCTCCTTTGTCCGCGTCAAAGGTGAAATATCCGGTTTAAAAAAAGCCGCATCCGGCCATATGTACTTTGCATTAAAAGACGAAGAATCCGTTTTAGACGGCGTCTGTTGGCGCGGCAGCGCGTCAAAATTGGGCATTATTCCCGAAGACGGATTGGAAGTCGTCTGCACGGGAAAAATTACAACGTATCCCGGTCGATCAAAATATCAAATGGTTGTCGAAACCATGCAGGCGGCGGGCATCGGCGCTTTGTTAAAACTGTTGGAAGAACGACGCAAAAAATTGGAAGCGGAAGGATTGTTTTCCCCCGAACGAAAAAAGAAAATTCCCTTTCTGCCCGAAGTCATCGGTGTCGTCACATCGCCGACGGGAGCGGTCATTCGTGATATTATGCATCGATTAAACGATCGTTTTCCGCGTCATGTTTTATTATGGCCTTCCTTAATGCAGGGAGAGGAAGCCGCCGAACAGGTCGCAAAAGCGATACGCGGTTTCAATGCCATTCCACCGTCAGGATTACAGACTTCCGACGGATTGATTCCGCGCCCCGACGTATT
>JAZNBT010000150.1:0-10373 GCA_045587165.1 Alphaproteobacteria bacterium
ACATTTGAAAAAATCAAAGATTATTTCTGGCATTTGGCCATGCCCGTTACGGCAATGGTCGCGGGCGGTTTCGCCGGTTTGTCAATGCTGACTAAAAATTCGTTTATGGAAGAAATTTCAAAGCAATATGTTCTGACGGCAAAAGCCAAAGGTTTGGATAAAACGGCGATTTTATACGGTCATGTGTTCAGAAACGCCATGTTGATCGTTTTAGCCGGTTTCCCCGCTGTTTTGGTCGGAATGTTGTTTACGGGATCTGTTTTGATCGAAGTTATTTTTTCTCTGGACGGCTTGGGGTTGTTGGGGTTCGAGGCCGTCGTGACAAGGGATTATCCCGTTATTTTCGGGACTTTGTATATTTTCGGGTTAATCGGGCTTTTACTGAATTTGGCCAGTGATATGACATATCATTTGGTCGATCCCCGTATCGATTTCGGAGGCCGCCATGAATGAACGTACACGTGAACGCTGGCGTAAGTTCAAAGCCAATAAACGCGGTTATTTCGCTTTTATTCTTTTTTGTGTTATCTTCGCCGTTGTTTCTGCGGCGGATTTTATTGCCAATGACAAACCGTTGATCGTTCGTTACGACGGACAGTGGTATTTTCCGATTTTTAAAGAATACCCCGAAACGGTTTTCGGCGGTTCTTTTAAAACGGCAACGGATTTCAGGGATTCCTACATTCAAAATAAAATCAATGAAAACGGATTTTATCTGATGCCGATCATTCCTTACAGCTACGATACGATCAATTATAATCTGCCGACGCCTGCTCCGTCCGCGCCGGATGCGGAAAATTGGCTGGGAACGGATGATTTGGGGCGCGATGTTTTGGCCAGATTGATTTACGGATTGCGTTCTTCGTTGCTGTTCGGTTTGATTTTAACGGCGGTTTCTTCGGCAATCGGAATTTTTGCAGGTGCCGTACAAGGATATTTCGGCGGGAAAACAGATTTGTTTGCGCAAAGATTTTTGGAAATATGGGGGTCTTTGCCGCAGCTGTTCGTGTTGATTATCGTGTCCAGCATTATTGCTCCGGGATTTTGGACGTTGCTGTTTGTGTTGTTGTTGTTTTCGTGGACGGCTTTGGTTCCTGTCGTGCGTGCGGAATTTTTGCGAGCCAGAAATTTTGATTATGTCAAAGCGGCTTATGCTCTTGGTGTGCCGGACTTTGTTATTATTTTTAAACATGTTTTTCCTAACGCCATGGTGGCGACGCTGACATATTTGCCGTTTATTTTGTCCGGTGCGGTGGTTTCTTTGACGGCGTTGGATTTCTTGGGGTTCGGTTTGCCGCCGGGATCGCCGTCTTTGGGGGATTTGGTTCGTCAGGGCAAAGAAAATTTGCAGGCGCCGTGGTTGGCGGCGTCGGCTTTTGTTTCGCTGGCGTTTTTATTGACGGTTTTGGTTTTTATCGGTGAAGCCGTTCGTGACGCTTTTGATCCGAGGAAAAACAAATGACGTTGTTATCCGTTCAAAATTTAAGTGTTCGTTTCGGGCAGACCCCGCCGGTTGTCAAAGGGGTTTCTTTTGAAATAGCCAAAGGGGAAACTTTGGCATTGGTTGGTGAAAGCGGATCGGGGAAGTCGGTGACGGCGTTGTCGATTATGCAGCTTTTGGATTATCCTTATGCCTCGCATTCGTCGGGGTCGATTCAGTTTAACGGTCGCGAATTAATAGGGGCGGGCGAGGCGATTTTGCGTGATTTCCGAGGAAATCGGGCGGCTATGATTTTTCAGGAACCGATGACGTCGTTAAATCCGTTGCATACAATTGAAAAGCAGGTGGCAGAAACCATAATTTTGCATGACGGGGCGACGAAGGATGAAGTTCTTGAACGTGTGAAAGAATTATTGGAAACGGTCGGTCTGCGAGATGCCGATCGGCGTTTGAACGCGTTGCCGCATGAATTATCGGGCGGTGAACGTCAGCGTGTGATGATCGCCATGGCGTTGGCCAATAATCCCGATTTGCTGATCGCCGATGAACCGACAACGGCTTTGGACGTAACGGTACAGCAACAGATTTTGAATTTGTTGGCGTCTTTGCAGAAACGACTGGGGTTGGCAGTCTTATTTATTTCGCATGATTTGGATGTTGTCGCACGGATAGCTTCGCGCGTCTGCGTGATGAAGGACGGTCAAATCGTTGAAAGCGGAAAAACGGAAGCGGTTTTAAAAAATCCGGTTCACGCATATACGAAAATGCTTATTGCTTCCAAGCCGTCCGGAAAACCCGTTGTTTGCGCTTCGAATGCTCCCGATTTGGTCAGGGCAGAAAATATTAACGTTTCTTTTGCGTTGAAAAAAACGTTTTTCGGTCGAACTTTGACGGAATTAAAGGCAGTAAACGATATTTGTCTGACGATCAAAGAAGGGCAGGCCGTCGGTTTGGTCGGCGAAAGCGGATCCGGAAAATCAACTCTTGGATTTTCCTTGTTGAAATTGCAAAAAGCCGGCGGAAAAATAATTTTTGACGGGACGGATATTTCCGATTTAAAAGGCGAAAAACTGCGTCGGTTAAGAACGCAAATGCAGATTGTTTTTCAAGATCCTTATTCTTCGCTCAGTCCGCGTTTGACGGTTGAACAGATCGTTTCGGAAGGGTTGAACGTCCACAGATCCGATTTAACGGCGGATCAGAAAAAAACACTGATAGAACAAGCCGTCAAGGATGTCGGTCTGTCGACGGATATTTTAAATCGTTATCCGAATATGTTTTCGGGCGGTCAACGGCAAAGAATCGCTTTGGCGCGTGCGTTGGTTTTGCGACCGCGCTTGATCGTTTTGGATGAACCGACCAGCGCTTTGGACGTTACCGTACAGGCCCAAATGATAGAGCTTTTGAAAAATCTTCAAAAACGGTATAAGATGGCTTATCTGTTCATCAGTCACGATATGCGCGTGGTTAAGGCTTTGGCCGAATATATCTATGTCATGAAAGATGGGCGAATCGTTGAATCGGGCAAAAACCCTGATTTGTTTGAAATACCGCAGCAACCGTATACTCAAAAATTAATGGCCGCTGCTTTTGATGTTTAACGGATGGGAAAGAATGACACAGGAAAATGAAGATTTAAAAAATACGGTCCTTCAACGTGTTTTCGGCGAAGAAGCGTTGATGGGCGTCAATGTTGACTTGTCCGTTGTTTTGGGGCGGACGTTGTTGCGTGTTTATCAATTATTGAAATTAGGGCGCGGCGCCGTCGTCGAATTGAATCAGCTGTTAAACGAACCTGTTGAAATTCTGGCTAATGAAATTCCGATTGCCAAGGGGGAAGTCATTGTTACCGATGAGGGTTATATCGGTGTTAAAATTACGGATTTGATGATTTCCGGCAAAGGACATATTGATTCGCTGATCAGCAAATCGTCTGTCGGTTCTTTCGGTAAGTGATCAACGGGATTTATTCGTTTTCGGCGATTTGCGTTTGCATCGATTTAATACGTCTGCAAAGCGTTTTAATGACGTTTTTTTCCAGCGCCTTATGTTCGTTCATCAGCCGATAAAAGGCCGCTCCCGATATTTTAAACAGGCTTGTATCTTCCAATGCGGTAACGGTTGTATCGGCGATTACCGGATCCAAAGCTTCCAGTTCTCCGAAAATTTCCAAGGTATTGCATTCCTTGATCGTTTTTCCGTTTTTGTGCATGCGGACTTGACCTTGTAAAATAATATACAGTTCATCCCATAAATCGCCCTCTTTGACGATATCCGTGCCGATCATGGCGGCTGTTTCTTCGCTGGCGGCAATAATGTCTGACAAAGCAGCTTCGGGAATACCCGAGAACAGCGGGACATTTTTCAAGATTAAAACTTTTTCAAGCGTTAAACGCATAATCATTACTCCTTAAAAAACGGTTCGACCTGTGCCGTCAATGATAAAGCGAGCCATACGTGCCACTGTCGCGGTCGGATCGGTTAAGTTGACGGAAATCAGTCGGGAAGCTTCTTCTCTCGGCAGAATTTTTCCGATTGCCCATACGGCGGTTTCTCGGATAATCGGATCTTTGTCTGTCAGCAACGTCGTTAAGCTGTTAACGAACGAAATGTCTTTGATATTTCCGGCGGTGTAGATCGCACAAGCACGTGTCCAATCGGTCAATTCTCCGTCCGATGTTTCCAAAATATCCTTGATATGTCCGTCAACAGGTAAAATCGGCGGATAAAAATGAGGGCGCAATAACGTCAATTGTTGATAAACCGTTTTGTTTTCAAATAAGGGAAGGCAAAGAGTCCTTAATTCGCCGGATAAAATTTTATCAACGATTTTGATTGTTTTACCGTTATCTTTATCGGTTGCGTCATAATGGTTTAGCAGCAGGTCCTTGATCGCCGCGGAGGGTTGCAGCAGAGCCAACAGCAACAAAATACGTTCTTTGATGTATTCTATTTCACTGTTCAAAGCCGCTTTTAAAATATTCAAAACATCCGCATGTTCGGGTAAACCTTTTTTATCGAAAATATTAATCGCGGCTAATATTCCGGTAGCGGTTTCAATTTCATCGTACAGACATAGACGAACGGAATTAACATTTTTTCCGACAGCTTTATAGCTGTGTAACACCAAAGATTTAATAATGTTGAAACGAACGCGTCTGTCTTCGATACGAATTTGTTTGAACAAGAATTTTTCCGCTGCCGGTGTGGTGATTCTGCCGACTATCCGTGCCAGTAAAATACGGAACTGAACAGGATATTCTTTATTTAACAAAACCTTTTCGATTTCAGGGAAGGCTTTTTCTCCGAATTGCAATAAAACGGCAACGGCATCTTCACGCAGATCCGGAAAACGGAATGTTTCCATGATCGTCGGCAGTAAACGGGGGTGCTGCAATTTTCCGGCCGCGATCAATGCTGCCCGGCAGACTTCCATATCTTCATCGTTCAACAATGCCGTTAACGGGTGAAAAAATGCCGGATTTGCTGCAGTCCCTAAAACAACGGCCGCCAGTTTGCGGTATTCGGCATCAGGCGATACCGCCAATCGGGCTGTCTGTTCAATTGCGACAAAAACGCCTTCTTGTCCTACGGCCAACAGTCCCGCCAAAGCTCCTTCGCGAATGTCCGGATCATTAACGAGTTCGACGGCTTTTTCACGGGCTTTGCCATCCCCCAAACTGCATAAAACGCGCAAGGCCGTTTGACGTACCTTCAGACTGTCGTCTTTGTCCGCCAATCGTTCGATCAGGCCTGCGGCACTGGTGAAATTTAAAGCGTCTATCTTTGTTAAAGCATACAAACGGACATCTTCGTTCGGATGATGCAGAGCTTGTTTTAACCGTTCGACAAAAACCGGAGAAAGAGCTTCTTCCATAACACGCAGAGCGTATAAAACTTCTGCCGTATCCGTAGATTTCAAATTGTCGGATAGACAACGGTTTATTCTTTTTCCGGTTAACAGCAGCCGTCCGCCGCGCCACAGATGAGATTTAAGCAGGTTTAGAATCAGTTTTAAATAAATCTGACGCATACAAATAATCGCTGTCAATAAAACGACGGCCAACCCGATCATAACGTAAGTCAAATCCGGCTGAGTCATTTTTTCTTCAGCGTACCATAAAAAGCCGCCGCAACACAGCAATCCCAACGGTTCAATAACGGATTTTCGCAGAATGGTCGCCCTAAATCCCGTGCGAAGGGAAACGGCCAAAGGAACGGTTTGCATGACGGTTTCTTTCGATTCGATCAAAACAAGACCTAAAATAGCACGTCCCGCGGCAATTAAGCCGAAAATCGAAAACCAACCGCCCGCGGCCGCCATTAATAACACGATGGGGATCAGGTACAGCAGGCTGAATAAGGAAACTTTCCCTTTTGCCGAAAGCGTCAAAAACAAAAAAATCAAAACGGCCAACAGAGCAAAAACACAACCGAATGTGTGCGTGATTTCATGTACGCTTTGTTCGGCGGCGTTTAATGATTTTAAAAAATAATAATCAAACAGCCCGACGGCGAACATCAACAAGCCGGCCAGAATAAAATAACAGAAATAAAGATATCTTTGCCGTGTATCGGCACCGGTTCTTTTTATGGTTTGTTTCTTAAAAGCGAATTTTTTTACAATCGGAGCAGAACCGTTGGCGATTAATATTCTTAAAACGGTACCGCCGAGAAAAGCGAAAACGGCTGCCCATAAAATTAAAAGCTCAATATGATTTTCCGGCGTTAAATTGATTAAACCCGCCGAGCACAGAATAGCCAAAGCCTGTACGGCTAAGACCGAACAAAGCGTTTTTAACCGGCCGTTAAATATGCCGAAACGAAAAGCCGCGACCCAAAACGCGGTTTCCAAAATCACCCGAAATCCTTCTTTCCAAACCATGGCGATCGCATTCGGTAAAGGGTTCGACGTGATTAAAAAGAACGGATAAAGCAACAGGGAAACGGCGGCGGCAGTCATCATGATTCTGGCGGGGCCTTGAATATGTTTTTCCTTTAATGCCGTTAATGCCGGCCAAATCAGGAAAATCAAAACGGCCGTTGCCATAAAGGTTTGCGGAATATAAGCGCCGTTATAAGCCGTTAAGAACAAAACGGAAGATCCCGCGTCCAATGTCGCTACGGCGAATGTTTTTAAAAACGAACACAAAACCAACAGCAAAACAGGGATGAGTTTCTGCGCTGAAAAATATATTCCCGTTCCTAATTTATTAACGCGTGTCATCAGGCCTCCTTTATCGGCAATCCCATCAGGGATCGGGCGTAATCTTGTGCTTTAAAGGGATGCAAATCCGTTATTTGTTCTCCGACCCCGATAAGATGTACCGGCAATTTGAATTCTTCGGTCAGCGCGACGGTTACTCCGCCTTTGGCCGTGCCGTCCAGTTTTGTTAAAACCAAACCTGTTACGGGGATCATTTCCGAAAAGATTTTAACTTGCGAATGGGCGTTTTGCCCGACCGTCGCATCCAATACCTGTAAACAGGCATGCGGTGCATCGGGAATTTGCTTTTTAATGATACGGATGATCTTTTGCAATTCTTCCATTAATTCGGATTTGTTCTGCAAACGTCCGGCCGTGTCAATGAATAAAACGTCATCATTATTTTTTCGCGCTTCGCTCAAAGCGTCAAAAACCAATCCGGCGGCGTCTGCTCCGATCGGTTTCGATACGACGGGACAGCCGGTACGTTCGCCCCAAACTTTCAACTGCTCCACGGCGGCCGCTCTGAACGTATCTGCGGCGGCAAAGCGTACTTTCAATCCTTTGTCCGTCAGTTGACGGGCAAGTTTCCCGATCGTTGTCGTCTTGCCTGCCCCGTTAACGCCGGCCATTAAAATGACAAACGGTTTTTTCGTTGCGTCAATCCGTAATTCCTGCGCGTAAGGTTCCAATTTTTCGGCGATTTTTTCGGCGAAAAAAGATCTGACTTCTTCGGCGTCGATTTCTTTGTCGAATTTTTCTTTGGCAAGCTCGGCCGTTAATGCTGCAGCCGTTTTCGTGCCGACGTCCGCCATGATCAATAAATCTTCAATGTCGTTCAGCGTTTCCTTGTCCAACCGTTTTTTCGTCAGCAGATTTCCGATGCCGGATACCAACGGCGCGGCTGTTCGTGACAATCCTTGCTTAATACGTTCAAACCAACCGGCCATTTAAAGAACGCTCCCTTCAAAAACGCCTGTTTGCATTATTCCCGTCAGTTTGACGGAAACAAAATCCCCAACTTGAAAACTGCCGTTTATCTGTACGGGTAAATAGTGTTCGCACAACCCTTTGCAGTCTGTTTCCAGTAAAACGACAGCATTTTGCCCTATTCTGCCTTGCATATATTTAAAAAGCAAGTCTTCTCCCGTCTTTCGTAAGATCTTTGCGCGTTCTTTGCGTTCGGCAACGGGGACTTGAGGCATCTTGGCGGCCGGCGTACCGGATCTGGCGGAGTAGGGAAAAACATGCAAATGCGTAATGTCGGCTTCTTTAACCAAGTTCAAAGTGTTTTGGAACATGGTTTCCGTTTCGGTCGGGAACCCCGTGATGAAATCCGCTCCGAAAACGATATCCGGTCTTGCCGCACGCAATTTTTTGCATAATTTTAAAACGTCTTCGCGTGTGTGTCTGCGAGCCATTCTTTTTAAAATTATATTGTCGCCCGATTGGACGGATAAGTGCAGATGCGGTTGTAAAACGTCATTTTCGGAAAACAATTTGATTAAATCGTCATGAATGCAGGCCGGATCTAAAGAGCCCAGCCGCAATCGTTTCAATCCGTTTAATTTTACCAACGAAGCGATTAAACTCGCAAAATCGGGATAATCCGTAATATCGACTCCGGTCAGTCCGATTTCGGCATATCCTTGTTCGATCAATTTTCCGGCATGATGCAGAATTCTGTCGGCGGGCAGGTATGAGCTTTTGCCTCTGGCCTGCGGAATGATACAAAAAGTGCATCGGTTATCGCATCCCTGCTGTATTTGGATAAAGGCGCGGCAGCGACCGTCGAAAAATACCGGTTCGGCCGGATCGAATGGAGCGGGCGTGTTAATGTTTGCAACCAGAACGTCCGGTTTCTCGGGCAAGAAATTGTTAACGTCAAGTTTTTCGCGATTGCCCAAAACGCGGTCGACTTCGGGCATTTGAGCGTAGATTTCCGGATGTACCTGTGCGGCGCAGCCTGTTACGATTAAAGAAGCGTCGGGATGTTCGCGGCGCAGTTTCCTGATTGTTTGGCGGCATTGACGCTCGGCTTCGCCCGTTACGGCGCAGGTGTTGACGATAATGACGTTTTCCGGCAGCGCCATTTCCTGCATGACGGCGGATTCGTAAGTGTTCAGGCGACAGCCGAAAGTGACGGTTTTGGCAGACATCGTTTGTTCTCGAAAAAAAATCGTTTGTCAATGTAGCAAAAAAGCAGGCGACGGGCAAATATAGAATGTGCGATCGGTGTTTTTGAGCGAAAAGAGTCATTCTTTGTTGACTCTTCGATAATAAAACTGTATAAAACCTCTGTTTTCATAAAGGTTTTAACAGCCTTATGCCTCCAAGGAGGTCCGTCTGCCGGTGAAGGTACGCCCACAGACGCCCTTTTTGTTTGCGTAGGGGACGGTTTGGAAAAATGTTTGATACTTTGGCAGAAAAATTAGGCGGCGTTTTCGACCGTCTGGCTCGTCGGGGATCGTTGACGGAAGCTCATGTCGACGAAGCTATGCGTGAAATTCGCATTGCTTTGTTGGAAGCTGACGTCGCTTTGCCCGTGGTTAAGGATTTTATTGCCAAAGTGCGCGAGCAGGCTGTCGGACAGGCTGTAATCAAGTCCGTCACGCCGTCGCAAATGGTTGTTAAAATCGTTAATGACGCTTTGATTGAAATGCTCGGCGGTGAAAACGCCGCACTTGATTTGGCCGCCGTTCCGCCTGTTCCGGTTTTAATGGTCGGTTTGCAGGGGTCGGGGAAAACGACGACTTCGGCGAAGCTTGCGTTGCGTTTAAAAAAGGACAAAAAGAAAGTCTTGATGGCTTCTTTGGATATTTATCGTCCCGCGGCGCAGGAGCAGTTGGCTCAGTTGGGGGGGCAAATAGGCGTTGATGTTTTGCCGGTTATCGTCGGTGAAAAGCCTAAGGCGATCGCATCGCGCGCAATGGCCGAATCGCGTAAGGGCGGTTATGATGTCGTTATCTTGGATACGGCCGGGCGTCTGCACGTTGATTTGGATATGATGGCTGAAGTCGCGGATGTTCGCGCCTTGGTGCAGCCGAAAGAAACGCTTTTGGTTGTTGATGCGTTGGCCGGTCAGGATGCCGTCAATATCGCGCGCGAGTTTAACGAAAAAATCGGTATATCCGGTATCGTTTTAACTCGTATCGACGGGGATTCGCGCGGCGGTGCGGCGTTGTCGATGCGTGCCGTTACCGGCAAACCGATCAAGTTTTTGGGAGCCGGTGAAAAAGTTGAAGCGTTGGAGGCGTTTCATCCCGATCGTTTGGCAGGGCGTATCCTCGGTATGGGCGATGTTGTTTCCTTGGTCGAAACGGCCGCCGAAAAAATGGATAAGGACGAAGCGGAACGTGTGGCGAAGCGTATGATGGAAGGTCGTTTTGATTTAAACGACATGCTGTCACAGTTGCGTCAGATGCAGAAAATGGGTGATTTGAAGGGGTTGTTGGGTATGTTGCCGGGAATGGGTAGGTTCAAGGCACAGCTGGACGCCGCGAGAATCGACGATAAAGTTTTTAAACGGCAGGAGGCGATCATTCTTTCCATGACGCCTCGTGAACGCCGGAATCCGGATATCATCAAGGCGTCGCGTAAAAAACGCATCGCCGCCGGCTGCGGTTTGTCCGTTCAGGATGTCAACAAGTTGTTGAAACAGTATGAACAGATCGCGGACGTGATGAAGAAGATGAAAAAAATGGGAAAGCGGGGACTGTTCGGGGG
>JAZNBT010000151.1:0-8402 GCA_045587165.1 Alphaproteobacteria bacterium
GTTTGCGCCAATATATGCTGAAAGTGTACAATTATATGACAATCGGCTTGTTAATCACCGCCGGCGTCAGTTATTTTTTGGCGATGTCGGGATTAGGGGCGACGTTTTTTTCGCCTGAAACCGGACAACCGAACGGATTGGGTTGGATCGCCATGCTGGCTCCTTTCGCATTGATCTTCATGATGGGATCCGCCGTATCTTCCGGCAACGCCGCTAAAGCTTTTACGCTTTTTATCGTATACTCGGCCTTGTTCGGCATTTCGTTGACAACGATTTTTTGGGTTTATTCCGGCATCAGCATTTTGCGCGTATTTTTGATTACAGCCGGTATGTTTGCGGGAATGAGCCTGTACGGTTACACGACAAAACGCGATCTGACCAAGCTCGGTTCTTTTATGACGATGGGACTGATCGGCATCATTATCGCCATGATCGTCAATATTTTCCTTAAAAGTCCGGCTTTGTATTTCACGGTTTCCGTTTTGGGCGTCGTTATTTTTACCGCTCTGACCGCTTGGGACACTTGGAAAATCCGCGAAATATATAACGGCAGAGATTCAAACAACGTCATGACCAGCAAGGCGATCTACGGCGCTTTGCTGTTGTATATGGATTTTGTCAACCTGTTTTTATATTTGCTGCGTTTCTTCGGCGACCGCAGAAATTAAACAACAAAACGGAGCTTCGGCTCCGTTTTTTATTATTGAAAAAAGGCTTGCAATTCCAAAGGATTAAATGTACAAAAAGAAACCCTTTAAAAAGGGAATCGCGTTTTTCAGGCTATTTTGGGGCAGCCTGCGAACGCCGAACCGTTAAGTCATATTTTTTAAGGAGACGGAAATGCCCAAATTAAAAACAAAAAGCTCGGTCAAAAAACGTTTTGCCCGTACAGGTTCCGGTGCGATCAAGCACGGATTCGCCTGCAAACGCCATCGTTTGATTTCCAAAGGAACGAAAATGAAACGCAAAGCCCGCGGAACAACATTGTTGCGCGAATGCGATTTTAAAATCATTGATCGTTTCATGCCGTACAACTAAGGAGAATAAAAAATGGCTCGTGTAAAACGCGGTGTGACCGCTCATTTCAAACACAAAAAAGTTTTAAAGCTTGCTAAAGGTTATCGTGAAAGCAATTCCAAGCTGTACCGCATCGCTTTGGAAAAAGTCGAAAAGGGTTTGCAGTATGCTTACCGTGACCGCCGCAAGAAAAAAAGCAACTTCCGCGCTTTGTGGATTCAGCGTATCAACGCCGGTGTGCGCGAATACGGTCTGACCTATTCCAAATTCATCAACGGATTGCATAAATCCGGTATCGAAATGGACAGAAAGATTCTGGCCGATTTGGCGATGAATCAGCCCGCGGCGTTTGCCAAAGTCGTCGAACAAGTCAAGGCGGCTCTGAACTAAGCATTGAAATGCATTAAAAAAAGGGGCGCAAGGCGCCCCTTTTGCTTAACAACACAAAGGATTTTCGGCAATGAGTGAATTGGATACACTGCAAACGGAACTGCTCCGCCGGGTCGAAGACGCCGCCAGTTTGGCGGATCTGGACGCCGTACGCGTTTCCGTTTTGGGAAAAAAAGGGATTATTACGGAAAAAATGAAGTCGTTAGGAGCAATGGCTCCCGAAGAACGCAAAGCGGCCGGTCAACAGTTTAACGCAATTAAAGACGCTTTGGCGGATGCGATCGAATCCAAAAAACAAAAATTGGAAGAAGAAGAAATCAATGCCCGTCTGGCAAACGAAGCCGTCGACATCACTTTGCCGATTCGCCCCGAACATCAGGGACGCATTCACCCGCTGTATCAAACATATGACGAAGTCATTGCCATTTTCGGTCAAATGGGTTTCGAACTGGCCGAAGGACCGGATATCGAAGACGATTTTCATAACTTCACCGCTTTGAACACGCCTAAAAACCACCCTGCCCGTCAGATGCAGGACACTTTTTATTTAAAAGGCGAGGAAAACGGCGACAAATTCATTGTCAGAACGCAAACCTCCGCGGTGCAGATTCGTACGATGGAAAAACAGAAACCGCCCGTTCGTATTATTGTTCCGGGAAGGACGTACCGTTGCGACTACGACGCGACACATGCGCCGATGTTTCATCAGGTTGAAGGATTGATCGTCGATACAGAAACCAATATGGCGCATTTAAAAGGTTGCCTGATCGAATTTGTAAAGACGTTCTTTGAATTGGACGAAGTTCCCGTTCGTTTCCGCCCTTCGTTTTTCCCGTTCACGGAACCTTCCGCCGAAATGGACATCGGTTGTTCGCGCGCCGGCGGTGAATTGAAAATCGGCGCCGGAAACGATTGGTTGGAAATTTTAGGGTGCGGCATGGTTCATCCGAACGTATTAAAAGCCTGCAACATTGATCCCGATGTTTATCAGGGGTTTGCTTTCGGGATCGGCTTGGACCGTTTGGCCATGTTGAAATACGCCATTCCCGACTTGCGTACGTTTTTTGAATCCGATTTGCGCTGGATCAGACATTACGGATTTGTGCCGTTGGACATTCCTTCAACGGGTTCGGGATTAAGCATGACGGGAGGAAACAAAAGATGAAATTCACTCTTTCTTGGTTAAAGGATTTTTTGAATACCGAAGCCGGCGTTGATGAAATCGCCGAACGTTTGACGTCTATCGGTCTGGAAATCGAAGAAGTCGTCGACCCTCTGGCCGCCGTCAAGGATTTGATCGTCGTCAGCGTTGATGAATGTGTCGCCCATCCCGATTCCGATCATTTGCATATTTTAAAGGTCAATACGGGCAAAGAAATGCTGCAAATCGTTTGCGGTGCACCGAATGCGCGCGCGGGAATGAAAGGCATTCTGGCCCGTCCCGGAGATTACGTTCCCGCATTCGGAGACAAACTCAAAGCCGGCAAAATCCGCGGTGTCGAAAGCTGCGGCATGATGTGTGCCGAAGACGAACTGGGCGTAGGTCCGGATCATACGGGAATTATCGAATGTCCCGCCGACGCGGTTGTCGGGGCTTCCATTACGACGGTTTATCCGTCCGATCCCGTTTTTGATGTTTCGATCACACCGAATCGCGGCGATTGCATGAGCGTTTACGGTATCGCGCGCGACTTGGCCGCTGCCGGATTGGGAACGTTAAAGCCGATACAAGGCAGCGACACACCGGTCGCCGCAACCTTTAAATCCGATATAAAATTGATGAACGAAGCCGTCGACACGGGTGCGCCGTATTTTACTTTGCGTGAAATACGTAATGTTAAAAACGCGCCGTCTCCGAAATGGATTCAAGATCGCTTAACCGCTGTCGGATTGCGTCCGATTTCGGCTTTGGTCGACGTGACAAACTATTTCAACATCACGTTCGGTCGTCCTTTGCATGTTTTTGATGCGGACAAGGTAAAAGGACAAATCACCGTCCGTTCCGCTAAAGACGGTGAAAAGTTGCTGGCTTTGGACGGTAAAGAATACACACTGTCCGACGGCATGATTGTCATCGCCGATGAAAACGGCGTCGAATCGATTGCCGGCATTATGGGCGGCGAAGTATCCGGCTGTCAGGACGACACAACGAGAGTTTTATTGGAATCAGCCTATTTTACGCCGGAAAGCATCGCTAAAACGGGACAGAAATTAATTTTGACTTCCGATTCCCGTCAACGATTCGAACGCGGAATCGATCCTGCGGCGACGATCGCCAAATACGGGTCGGATTTAGCCGCTAAAATGATTATGGATTTGTGCGGCGGGGAATGTTCCGAGATCATCGTAACAGGAGCGGAACCCGAAGCGCCGGCTCCGATTTCCTTTGATCCGAAACGAGTCGAAAAGTTGTGCGGTGTGGACGTGCCGGCTGAAAGATGCAAAGAAATCCTTGAAAAACTGGGTTGCGAAGTTTCCGCTGACGAAGATAAATTCACCGTTACCCGCCCGACATGGCGTTCCGACATTACGGGTGCGCATGATTTGGTCGAAGAAGTGTTGCGTATTTACGGATATGACAAATTGCCGGCGACGGCTTTACCGCGTCCGAACGGCGTTCACGGCATGTTGCAACCGAAACAGCGTCGCGAAGTTTCCGTTCGTCGCGCTTTGGCCGGCAGAGGCGGAAATCAAACGATCACATGGTCGTTTATGTCATCCAAAGACGCCGAAGCTTTCCGCACGAAAGATCCCGTCCTGATTGCCAATCCGATCAGCGCCGAGTTAAACGAAATGCGACCGTGTTTGTTGCCGAACTTAATATCCGCGGCGCGTTCTAACATTGTTAAAGGAACGCCGGACGGCTGCTTGTTTGAAGTCGGCCCGCAGTTTTTCGGATTTAAGCCGATGGAACAGGAAACGGTTGCCTGTATGTTGCGTTTCGGACAAACGGGACAACGTCATTGGTCCGTTTCTCCGCGCGCCGTTGACGTTTTTGATGCCAAAGCTGACATTCTGGCGGGTTTGGACGCGGCGGAAGCTCCGCAAAACGTCCAAATCTCGCGCGAAGTACCCGCATGGTATCATCCCGGCCGCGCCGGAGCGATCAAAATCGGCAAAACGGTTTTGGGCTATTTCGGTGAAATTCATCCGAAAATCTTAAAAGCCATGGATATTAAAACGCCGGTTTGCGCTTGCGAAATCTTTTTGGATCGCTTACCGCCCGCCAAAAAGAAAAACGGTAAAGGTATTAAAACCTTAAAATTGTCCGCGTTCACGCCGATTCTGCGTGATTTGGCATTTCTGGCTCCGCGTTCCGTTGATGCGGAAAAGATTGTTGTCGCCGCAAAAAATACGGATAAAACATTGATTACGGATGTTTCCGTTTTCGATTTGTATGAAGGCGAAAATCTGGGGGACAAGAAGTCCGTCGCCATTCAGCTGACCATTCAGCCCGTTGAAAAAACAATGACGGACGAAGAAATCGAAAGCGTTTGCCGTCGTGTCGTAGGCGCGGTCGCCGCCGCGACGGGCGCCGCATTAAGGAGCTGACATGCCGAAAACCGAAAGACAACCTCTGTTAAACAGTGCCGTTTTATTACCTGAAAACGGGAAAAAGCCCAAGCAATTGGTTATTTATCTGCACGGTATGGGCGGCACGGGGGAAACCAATTCCTGGTTTGTAAAGGAATTGCAACAGGTAATGCCGAACGCGGCCTTTTACGTTCCGGACGGACTGGAAGCCATGGACGGAAACGAAGAAGCCCGCCAATGGTTCGGAATCCCCAAAAACTTTAACGACAACTGGTTTACGGTTCATCCCGATAAATTGGGAAAAAAAGCGCGGCAAAAGCTGAATCGGATGTACAAATGGTATAATCCGGCCGCTTTGAAAGTCATCGAATTCATCCGCGAACGCATGGATTTTCATCAACTCGGCGCGCAAGACACTTATATCTTCGGCGTGTCGCAAGGGGCGATGCTGGCGATTCAAATGATTGCGGAATCGGATTTTCTGTCGGATTGGAGCCCTCAGGGTACGTTAATTCCTTTGGGCGGCGTAATGATCATCGCCGGTTGTCTGATTAATGCGGCGGAAGTGGAATCCCATCCGTCCCAATCACGTCCGGAAATCGTTTTCGTTCACGGTTCCGAAGATACGACCGTTCCTTTCCGCGGATATTTACTGTCGGATAAAACGCTGTTTAAATGCGGGCAAAAAACGGTATCCAAAGTCATTTGGGGCAAGGATCATACTTTCTTTGAAAAACAGGCGATGGATGAAATCCTGCGTCTGGCAAAGCCTTGGGGTGACAGATATTTATAACAAAAAAAGGCTTCGTTAAATCGAAGCCTTTTTTATATGTTCCGCCGACAAAACACCGCTTTTTAAAACCAGCATATAATGTCTGATCCGTTTAAAAAAAACGTTGTCGTCATCATGAACATCTTCCCACGGTAACGGCGAAAAATCTATCGTTTTCACCTGTTTTAAAACATCTCCGTCAAACAGCCAAACCGATTCGACAATGTCTGTATCGTAAAGAATATCCTTAGAAAAACAAAAACATTCGCGACTGTTTTTAAATCCTTGCAGTTTTCGACTGTTTAAATCGGGGATTTTTTCCGTCAAACAGGAAATCGACCGAGATCGTCCCGGAAAAACGGTTTCCAAATAAGATAAAATATCTTTTTTTCGTGCCGAACCGGCTCGCGGCGCGTAGTGTTGCAGCAAACCTTCGTTTATCAAAACGGGGGATTTTATCCCTTCCGTTTCAACGGTATTCGGTTTGGTGACATACGTATACAGCATAAATGTTTCCTTTCGTATATTATAACTTACTTTTCCTTTGAAATCCCTGAAAAACGACTGGACAAATTTTTTAGACAAATGTATCCTTTTTAAAAGTTATCAAAGGATTCATATCATGTCTGATGAAAAAAATTGCAAGGCCACCTTATATGTTTGTACGCCTCTGGAACTGTTAAAACCGGGATACAATCCCTTTAAACGGACAGGAATTACGGCGCATACCGGCCATGCGTTTGTGGGGCTGACTGACGAAAAAGGGGACGAAACGTTGTGGAGTTTTTCTTTCTCCGAAGCAAAGACTCCTTTAGAAAAAATCACCGGATGCCCCGGAAAGCTGTCTCGAGGAATCCCCAAATTTGATGAATATAACGAAGCGATTGTTTATCCGATTACGCGTGAACAATTCGATGCCGCCCATAAAAAAGTGGATGAAATTAAAAATAAAAAAATGACCTATCGTCTGTTTTCAACGAACTGTTCGACTGTAGCCAGTTCCATTTTGCGGGCGGCAGGCGTTTCTCAGTGTCCCGTCATGGCGATTTCTCCGCATACATTGGCGTTAAAAAAGAGGGCTATGTTGGCCAAACGTCGCGTCGAAGTCGCTTTTTTCAAAGCAAAGAATAAAATTCGCGAAATGTTTGGCAAGGACAAAGCGCCGGATTCCAAACTGTTGGATAAGTTGCGTTCCAAACCGATGCCGGTTTTAATCCGCGAAGGAACCCGTACATTCAACTATGAAGAAAAACTGAATACCGACCGAATTGTTGATATGATCGTAGATAAAGACGCTCATAAAGAAAAATCATACTTGGGAAATCAAAAGTCTTTCTTTGACAAACTGAAAGACAAATTCTCCGGCAGATAACTTTATAAAATCAAACGGCGGCTTCGGATTTGATCCGTTCGACCATGGCAAAAAAACCGTTGCGCCGCGTAGGACTTAAGTGCGATTCCAATCCCAGCTGTTTAAAAACAGCCTCAACGTCTGTCTGACGAATTTCTTCTTTGGTTTTTCCGGACAAAATAATCCGTAAAACCGCGATCAGCCCGCGGACGATATGCGCATCACTTTCCCCGATAAAGCTCAAAACTTCACCGTCCGTTTTTGTTTTCAGCCAAACTTGGCTCATGCAGCCTTCGACCTTTGTCAGATCGTTTTTATCGGCATCACTCATCGGCGGCAAGTCCTTTCCTAATTCAATCAAATAAGCGTAACGATCTTCCCAATCCGCTAAAAATGAAAAATTTTCAATCAGCTCTGCCGTATCCATTACATATATCCTTTTCTGCCAGAGAAATGATGCTCAATAATCCGTATATTTAATCTTTATTCAAAAAAAATCCATTCCAAAGTTTTTTAATAACAAAAAACCCCCGTCTTTGTTCAAAAACAAAGACGGGAATCTGAAAAATACTTTATTAAGCTTCCAATATTCCCAATCTTTGGGCGGTAACGACAGCTTTTGTTCTGTTTTCAACATGTAAATGACGCAATAAAGCATTAATATGCAATTTAACCGTCGCTTCGGAAACACTCATTTCATAAGCGATCTGTTTATTCGACAGCCCGTTGCTGAGATGCTGTAATACTTCGCTTTGACGATAGGTCAGATTTTTTCCGTTCGGCAGCGTATGTGTTAAAATTTTGCTTTCACCCGGCAAACGCGTACGTTTCTGCAATCCCTTCAACACAGCGGCCGGAACATACAAATTACCGTCGACAATCAAACGCAATGCATCGATAATCAAAGTATCCGGCGATAATTTTGTAATATAACCGACTGCACCGAAACTAAAAGCATCCAAAATATCTTTTTGATCTTCGCTTTCACTCATCATAACGAAACGAGTTTCAGGAAAAATCGATTTCAAAGACTGGAACTTTTCTTTCCATTCGGCGCCCAAGACATCGCGATCAATAAAAACCAAATCAAAATTCTTTTTTTGATCCGCCAAGGCGGTAACAGAAGAAAAATCCGTGACTTCCTGTAATTCACTTATAACATCAAATCGTTGTAATTGACGACTGAATCCTTCGCGAAACAACGTATGATTATCTGCAACTAAAACTTTCATGTGTTTATCCTTCTTTTAATTAAACAACCATTTCGCTATTACATTAAAAAATCTGTTGAAGCAAAGATAGATAACTAAACGCTTTAGAAAGAAGGAATTAATTCTT
>JAZNBT010000152.1:0-1538 GCA_045587165.1 Alphaproteobacteria bacterium
GCATCATCACCGCAGGTTTCGGTGAAGCCGGTCATAAAGATTTGGAATTGGCTATTGCGAAGAAGTGCTTGGATAACGGCATCAACTTGTTGGGTCCGAACTGCCTGGGGCACATTTCCACGTTTGACAAACTGAACGCCAGCTTTGCTCCGTGCTTCCCGTTACAGGGCAACGTTGCTTTCGTTTCTCAGTCCGGAGCTTACTGCTCTGCCATTTTGGACTGGGCCGAAGAAAAAGGCATCGGTTTCTCCCACTTCATCTCCATCGGTAACAAAGCCGATTTGAACGAAGCTTCCTTATTAGACGCCATTCAGCACGATCCGAACACGAAAGCTTTTGTTTTCTATTTGGAAGGCTTGAAGAAAGGTCAGGAATTCTTGCGCATTCTGAAAGAAGTCAGCAAGACGAAACCTTGCGTTATCATGGAACCGGGTAAATCCAGCAAAGCGCAGGCCGCCAGCTTGTCCCACACGGGCTCTTTGGCTCCGAACTATCGCGTTTTGGAAATCGCTTTGCAGCGCAGCGGCGCCATTCAGGTTTACACCACCCGTGAATTGTTCGGCGCTTTGGAATTGTTACAGAACGTCAACCATACGGACTTCTCCGGTGCGGTAGGCATTTTGACGAACGCCGGCGGCGTCGGCGTGCTGTCTTCCGACTTGTGCGAAGAAGCTCATTTGGATTTGGCTCGTCCGAGCGACAAAACGATCGAAAACTTGCGCGCCGTTTTAACGGCTGAAGCTTCCGTCGGAAACCCGATTGACGTTGTCGGCGACGCAAAAGCTGATCGTTACGAAAGCGCTTTGCGTGTTTTGTGTGAATCCGGCGAATACAAAAACATTATCGTTTTGTTGACCCCGCAGATGTCCACGGAACCCGAAAAAACAGCCGAAGCCATCATCAAAATGGCCAAAGAATACAAGAATGTAAACATCTTCTGTTCTTTCATCGGCGGCGCTCGCGTTCGTGAATCCGTCAACATGTTGAAAGCCGCTAACGTTTTGGCTTACGACTATCCGACGGACTGCATCCGCTTGTTGGGCCTGATGAAAGCTCAGATGGCATTCAAGGGCATGAAAGAAGTCTCCGTCGAATTGTCCGAAGTTCCGGCCGAAATCCGCGAAGACGTCAAAAAAGCCGTTGCCGAAGGTATGGCTTCTTTGCCGCAGTCCACAATGAACAAAATCATGGATCATTACGGCATTGATTATCCGAAATGCGGCAACTTTACGGACAAAGCCGAAGCTTTGGCTTTCTGCCAGAAGTTGTTCCCCGCTCCCGTCGTGTTGAAACTGTCCGCTCCGGACGCTTTGCACAAAACGGAAATGAAAGGTATCTACCTGAACATTGACGACGAAGCCAAGTTCAACGCCGCTTTTGACGAATTGACCGCGACAATCGCCAAATTTGAATTAAAGAACGCCAGCGTTCTGATTCAAGAAATGATTGTCAAAGCAACCGAAACAATCATCGGTGTCAATTCCGATAAAAACTTTGGCCGCGTAATGATTTTCGGTACCGGCGGTATTTATACGGAA
>JAZNBT010000153.1:0-5649 GCA_045587165.1 Alphaproteobacteria bacterium
GGCCTTCAATCGAAAACGGTTTTTATTACGACTTTGCGCGCAAAACGCCGTTTACGCCGGCGGATTTGGAAGCCATTGAAAAGAAAATGGCCGAAATCGTCGATCGCGACGAACCGATCGTACGCGAAGAAAAACCGCGTAAGGAAGCTATCGATTTCTTTACGCAAAAAGGTGAAAAATACAAAGTCGAATTAATCGAAGATCTGCCCGAAGACGCAGTCATCAGCTTTTATCGTCAGGGCGGTTTCATTGATTTGTGCCGCGGACCGCATTTGCCGTCAACGGGCAAAGTCGGCAAAGCTTTCAAACTGATGAAAGTTGCCGGAGCTTATTGGCGAGGTGATTCTTCGCGCGAACAGTTGCAGCGCATTTACGGCACGGCCTGGGCGGATAAAAAGGCGTTGGACGCTTATCTGGTTCAATTGGAAGAAGCCGAAAAACGCGATCACCGCAAACTGGGCCGCGAAATGGATCTGTTTCACTTTGAAGATGTCGCCCCCGGTGATATTTTCTGGCATCCGCACGGCTGGACATTGTTCCAAACATTAATCAATTACCTGCGTAAACGCCAAAACGACGTCGGCTATGTCGAAATCAACACGCCGCAAATCATGGATCGCGTTTTGTGGGAAACCTCCGGTCACTGGGATTGGTATCGTGAAAACATGTTTACGACCGAAATCGAAGACCGCGTTTACTGCGTCAAACCGATGAACTGTCCGGGCGGCATTTTGGTATTCAAGCAAGGCATCAAATCCTATCGCGATTTACCGCAATACGTCGCCGAATTCGGCCGCGTTCACCGTTACGAAGCATCCGGAGCCATCCACGGATTATTCCGCGTCCGCGCCTTTACTCAGGACGACGCGCATATTTTCTGCACGCCCGAACAGTTGGAAGACGAATGTCAGAAAGTCGTTCGATTGATGCTTGATATTTATGACGCTTTCGGATTAAAGGACGTCAACATCAAACTGTCCACGCGTCCGACGGAACGCATCGGAGCGGACGAGTTGTGGGACAAAACGGAAACCGCTTTGGCTCAAGCGTTGACCGACATGGGGTACCAGTACACGCTGAACCCCGGCGACGGCGCTTTTTACGGTCCGAAACTGGACTTTAAAATCAAAGACGCCATCGGTCGCGAATGGCAGCTGGGCACATTGCAGGTCGATATGAATCTGCCGGAACGTTTTGACGTTTCTTATGTCGGCGAAGACGGCGAAAAGCATCGCCCGATCATGTTGCACCGAGCTTTGTTCGGTTCTTTGGAACGCTTTACGGGCATCATGATCGAACATTACGCCGGCAAATTCCCGTTCTGGCTGGCGCCGTTACAAACGGTCGTCGCGACGATTACGGATGAAGGCAACGACTATGCCCGCGAAATTTTGGCCGCTTTGAAAAAAGCCGGCATTCGCGCCGAAGCCGATCTGCGTAATGAAAAAATCAGCTACAAAATCCGCGAACATTCGTTAAAGAAAGTTCCCGTCATGTTGGTTGTCGGCAAAAAAGAAATCGCGGACAGAACCGTTACGATCAGAAAAATGGGCGAAGAAAAACAAGAAACGCTTGCACTTGACGACGTAATTGCTAAACTGAAAGCAGAAGCGGTGTGGCCGCATATTGAAGAATAACTTTTAACTGATGGAGGCTTTTTATACCTACAGATACGACACAGGCATCGCCCACCCGTGAGGGGCCGCGTGCCAACACAGACATTACGGCGAAAGAAGTCCGTTTAATCGGTGCCGACGGGGAAAACGTCGGGATTGTTTCCGTTCGCGAAGCATTAAAACTGGCTGATGAAGCGGGATTGGATTTAATTGAAATTTCGCCAAACGCCAATCCGCCCGTGTGCAAAATTCTGGATTTGGGCAAGTATCGCTATGAACAGCAAAAAAGAAAAGCGGAAGCGCGCAAAAACCAGAAGGTTGTGGAAATTAAGGAAATTAAACTGAGTCCCAACATTGACACGCATGATTACGAAGTCAAATTGCGCAACGCTCAGCGTTTTATTTCCGAAGGCAACAAAGTCAAGTTCACGTTGCGTTTCCGGGGCCGTGAAATGGCTTACATGGAACAGGGCGAAGAAGTCATGGCGCGTGTTGTCGAAGATTCGGATTTATATGCCAAGATCGAACATCCGGCAAAACTGGAAGGCAAACAGATTACGATGGTAATCGCTCCGAAATAGTTTCTTTCATCAGATATGAAACACCCCCGATGTTCATTCGGGGGTGTTTTTTGTATTTTTAATCAAACTTCTTTAATTTGTTCATAAGCCCAATCAAGCCACGGGCACAGCTTTTCAACGTCCGATGTTTCGACCGTCGCCCCGCACCAGAAACGCAAACCGGCGGGTGCGTCTTTATACGCGTTGCAATCGAACGCCACGCCTTCGTCACACAATAATTTGACCATTTTTTTCACGATTTCTTTTTGCTCGTCGTCGGTTTTGGACGTAAACCAATCCGCTTTAATTGACAGGCAAACGGACGTATTGGAACGAAATTCCGGCTGTTGCGCCAAGAAATCAGCCCAATCCGAACGGGAAACAAAGTCGGCCAAAACATTAAAATTGTCTTTGGAACGTTGAATCATCCCTTGCAGACCACCGACCGATTTTGCCCAATTCAGGGCGTCAATCACGTCTTCGACGCACATCATCGACGGCGTATTAATCGTATCTCCGACAAAAATGCCTTCGTTCAACTTGCCGTTTGCCGTCATACGGAAAATTTTCGGCAAAGGCCAAGCGGGGGTATAATTTTCAAGCCTTTCGACCGCCCGCGGACTAAGGATGAGAACGCCGTGAGCGGCCTCGCCGCCCAAAGCCTTCTGCCATGAAAACGTTACAACGTCCAACTTTTTCCACGGCAAATCCATTGCAAAAGCGGCTGATGTCGCATCGCAAATCGTCAATCCCGTCCTGTCGTCGGCCAACCAATCGCCGTTCGGAGCGCAAACGCCTGAAGTCGTTCCGTTCCAAGCGAAAACGATATCGCGGTTTTTATCCGCCTGCGTCAAATCGGGCAACTGTCCGTAAGGCGCATCAAAAACACGTACATCCGTCAATTTCAGTTGTTTGACGACATCGGTCACCCAACCTTTGCCGAACGTTTCCCATGAAAACATATCAATTCCGCGTTCACCCAGCAAAGACCACAACGCCGCTTCAACGGCACCGGTATCCGACGCGGGCATAATGCCTACGCGATAATCCGCGGGAATTTGAAGGACTTCCTTCATCAGATCGATTGCCAATTTCAAACGGGAACGTCCCAAAACGGAACGATGCGAACGCCCTAAAACGGTCGTATTCAAAACATCAACCGACCACCCCGGACGCTTGGCGCACGGACCGGAAGAAAAATTCGGACAATCGGGTTTTACAACAGGTTTTTGCATTTTCTGAAATCCTTTATATCTGCATTTCCAACGCCTTGACTTCGCCGATCAAAGCCTGAGCGATATCTTCGGCCATAGCGGCGATTTCGCGTTCGTCTTCGCCTTCCAGCATGATACGGATCAAAGGTTCCGTTCCGGACGGACGAATTAACAAACGGCCGTTATCCCCCAACGCACGTTCCATTTTATCAATCGCGATTTTAACCGGTTCGCTGTCCAACGCCGCACGCGCCAAAGCTCGATCGGACAAACGGACGTTTTTCAACAACTGCGGCACCGGTTCAAACAAGTGCATGACTTCGCTGACGGCCTTGCGTTCCGACACGACGGCGGCGCAAACCTGCAACGCGGCTACCAATCCGTCCCCGGTTGTCGAATGTTCGCCCAAAATCAAATGGCCGGATTGTTCTCCACCCAAATTATATCCGTCGGCGCGCATTTTTTCGACGACATAACGGTCACCCACCTGCGTGCGGATATGCTGCATGCCGTTAGCCTTCAGATATCTTTCCAGCCCCAAGTTGGACATCACCGTCGTAACGACGCCGTTTCCTTTTAAAATACCGGCTTTTTTCCATTCGCGACTGATCAAAGCCAATATCTGATCTCCGTCAATAACCTGACCTTTTTCGTCGCAAACGATCAAACGGTCGGCATCGCCGTCCAAAGCGATTCCGATATCCGCGCCGTGAGCGACGACTTCGTCGCACATACGATCCGTATGTACGGCACCGCAATTATCGTTAATATTGCGGCCGTTCGGATCGACACCGATGGAAATGACTTCCGCCCCCAATTCATACAAAACCGTCGGAGCGACACGATAAGACGCGCCGTTAGCGCAATCCAAAACAACCTTCAAACCGTCCAAACGTTTTCCGCGCGGAAAAGTGTTTTTGACATATTCGATATAACGCCCAACAGCATCGTTCAAACGCTTTGCATGACCGATCTGAGAAGACGGCGCCAAACAATCAACCGTACTGCCGAAAACGCGCTCTTCAATTTCCAATTCCATTTCATCGGACAGTTTGTATCCGTCGGGACCGAAGAATTTAATACCGTTGTCTTCATACGGGTTATGAGATGCGGAAATCACGACACCCAAATCGGCACGCATGGATCGTGTCAACATTGCAACAGCCGGCGTCGGCATCGGCCCTAACAGCAAGACATCCATTCCGACTGCCGTAAAGCCTGCTGTTAAAGCGGATTCAATCATGTATCCGGACAAACGCGTATCTTTGCCGATAACGACCTGCCGGCGATGGTCGCCGCGTTTAAATAAAGATCCCGCAGCGATTCCCAAACGCAATGCGATTTCAGCCGTTATCGGCTCTTGGTTGGCTTTTCCTCTGACACCGTCCGTTCCGAAAAGTTTCCGTACAGCCATATCAAACTCCTTAGACTTTATACTCTGTCGGAAATGTTTTACCAAATCCGGCAGGGTGTGCAATTCACTTTCTGTTACAAAAATATACGATTGTTTTATTCCGTTGCAGAAGAATTATCATCCGTATGCGTTTTTTCCGTTTCGGATTTCTTCGCTGATTTTTGATCGGGAACGGGATCCGTAATCGGCACGGTAGAACGTGAGGAAACATGCGTTCCGGCATCTTCGCGCGTAATTTTTTCGCCGTTCAGCAAAGCCTTGACTTCGTCCGCGCTTAAGGTTTCGTATTCCAAAAGGCCTTGTGCGATACTTTCCAAAGCGTCTCTTTTATCGCTTAAAATCCGGCGACAGCTTTCATACGCTTCTTCGACCAACATTTTAATTTCCGCATCAACCTTGGCAGCCAATTCTTCCGAAACATTTTTACGTTGGCTTAAAGAATACCCCAAGAACACTTCGCCGTCCGGTTCTTCGATCGCGATCGGACCGATTTCTTTGTTCATTCCCCATTGCGTAACCATATTACGCGCAATGTTTGTTGCCACGCGAATATCCTGAGAGGCTCCGGTAGAAATATTTTCCGCGCCGAAAATCATTTCTTCGGCAACACGACCGCCAAAGCAAATCCCCATACGTTCCTTTAAATAAATATAAGATCTGGAATCCTTATCGTCCGTCGGCAAAGACATCGTCACGCCCAAAGCCCGACCGCGCGGAATGATCGTCACTTTATGCAACGGATCGGAATGAGGCGATTCCAAAATCATCAAAGCATGTCCCGCTTCGTGATAAGCGGTCATTTTCTTGTCTTCTTCGGTCATGATATGGGATCTGCGTTCCGCTCC
>JAZNBT010000154.1:0-2207 GCA_045587165.1 Alphaproteobacteria bacterium
TATTTCACGGAGTGCCTGTTCAGACACTTCACTCACTGCATTTCCCAGAACAGAAATAGCTTCAACCGAACTGAAATCAATAATATGACGAAAATCGTCATCTTCAAAAACATCTTCAGATGTTGAAGGGGCGGAAACCGACTGCTGAATGGCAGGAGCCGGCTGCTGCATAACGGGGGTCGGTTGTTCCGGTACGTGTTTCGGCGAGCCGAAACCGGACGTAAACGGTTTCGGTTGAGGTTGAGAAGCAAAAATCGAAGAGGAAACCGTTTGTCCCATAAACGGATTTTGCGCTTCCTGCGAACGTGTGATGCCGGTCGCAACGACTGAAACGCGAATGGATCCTTCCAGCGTTTCATCAAAAGAAGCCCCGAAAATAATGTTCGCTTCAGGATCGACCTCGCGACGAATTCGGTTGGCGGCTTCGTCGACTTCATACAGTGTCAGATCCGCGCCGCCGGCAATGTTGATCAAAATGCCTTTGGCTCCCGTCATGGAGGCGTCGTCTAACAAGGGGTTGGCAATCGCTTCTTCCGCAGCTTCCAAGGCACGGTTTTCGCCGGATGCCGTTCCCGTTCCCATCATGGCGCGTCCCATCTCTGCCATAACGGCGCGAACGTCGGAAAAGTCCAGATTGATGATGCCCGGAGTGATAATCAGATCCGTAATACTGCGTACACCGCCCTGTAAAACTTGATCGGCGCGTTTGAATGCCTCGGCAAACGTCATTTTTTCGTCGGCGACAAGGAATAAATTCTGGTTGGGAATGACGATCAGCGTATCAACGTACTGAGCCAGTTCTTCGATTCCTTTTTCCGCGATAGCCATTCTGTGACGGCCTTCGAATGTAAACGGTTTTGTAACAACGCCAACGGTTAAAATATCCCGTTCGCGCGCCATTTTCGCAAAAACCGGAGCGGCGCCCGTTCCCGTGCCGCCGCCCATACCGGCCGTAATGAAAACCATATTCGCCCCGTCTAAAACGTTTGCAATATCATCTATGGCTTCTTCGGCGGATTCTCGGCCGACTTCGGGTCTGGCGCCAGCGCCTTGCCCTTTTGTCGTTTCAATGCCCAACTGGATCTTTGTTTCAGCCAAAGAAGAACTGAGCGCTTGCGCATCTGTATTGGCTACAACAAAGTTTACACCGCCCAAATGCGTTTGAATCATATTGTTAATCGCGTTGCCGCCGGCTCCGCCGACACCGATGACGGTAATCTTGGGGGTTAAAAGAACAATCGGTTGTTGTTCGGGAACACTGATGTCTAAAGTCATGGATTACTCCGTTGGAAAATGGGACACCTTTAACGAATCGGCGAATTTCCTTTATTTTTTCGGATTGTTCGCTTTTTTGTCAAAGTAATATCCTTTTTTTATACAGTGAAAGTCTTTAAGAATTATCTAAAAACCAGCGAAAAAATTTCACAAATTTATTTCCGGAGGCGGAAACGTCCTGTCGATGGGTCGGCGTGTTCAATAAAATGCGCGTCGTATAGTGCAATAAGCCTATGCAGTTCATATAACCGTGATAAGCGTGCGGCGGAATAATGCCTTGCTTGTCAAACAATTGCATCGGCTGTCCGGTTCGAACGTTGCGTTGCAAAATGCTTGAAGCTTTTTCATTTATTCCATGCAACTGAGCGCCGCCGCCGGTTAAAACAAAATTCATGCAGATATCGTAAAATCCGCGCAGTTCCAACAGTTCTTTTATCTCTTTAAATAACTTTTCGATTTTGGGAATGATCGTTTGCACGATTCTGGCACGAGGCACCCGTAAAACGGAAACGTTTTCGTCTTCGCCGATTAAGGGGATTTCGACTTCTTCCTGTTCATAAGTGACGGACGGTAAAGTGGATCCTTTTAACGTTTTAATTCTTTCCGCATTGTCCAGCGAAGTTTTAAAAGTAGAAGCTATGGCTTTGGTAATACGGTTGCCGCCGCTTGAAATTCGAGCCGTAAAGACCAGCTGATCTTCATAAAAAACACCGATTCCCGTAGTGCCGGCGCCCAAATCAATAACGGCGGTTCCTTGTTTTTTTTCTTCCGGCGTCAGGCATGCCAATCCCGCGGCGTAAGGCGATGCCACTTTTTTCGAGCAGGATAAATGATTTTGTTCCAATACGGAATTCATATCGCGCACAGGGAAGGGCGGTGTTGTAATGGTATGTAAAGACAGATACAGCTTTTTACCCGTCAGCCCGCGCGGA
>JAZNBT010000155.1:0-7363 GCA_045587165.1 Alphaproteobacteria bacterium
TTCCGTTGATGCGGTTGCCGAAGGGGAATCAAGGGATTTGTTCCGTTTGCGTATCGGTCCTGTCAACAGTATCGAAGCAGGGGACAAATTATGTAATCAATTAGGTCGCCGCGGGGTGACTTGTATGGTTGTGCGGACACAATGAACGAAGAATTACTCAGCTCATCAGACAGATACTTAAAAAAATCCAACAAAATGCTGTTGGTTGTCGGGATTATAGCCTTATTGGCTTTCCTGATAGGGGTCGTTGTTTTGTTGAGCGGAGGGGAAGAACAAAAAAAAGACGCCGAAGTCACGATTGACGGGTCAGCGGAAAGTTCCAGCAGCATTGCAGGCGGTGATGCGGATACTTTTAATTTGCCCGAAGAACCGGTTTCTTCGACAGTGCGGTTGGTGGTCTCGCCGGAAACATTGCGTTTTGATCAAGTCGTTTTGGGGACAATCGCAGAAGGAACGTTGACGTTGTCGGCATCTTCCGGTCGGGTCAGCATTACGTCAATCGAGTTCGAAAATAAACAGGAAGACGGCTTTGTTCTGGAAAATAAATGCCGCAAAGACATCGTCCTGACAGGGGATGTGACATGTAATGTCGTTGTTCGTTGGGAACCGAAGACAGCTCGTACGATTCAATCGAATTTGTCTATTCGTTGGGCGGATGAAACATTCGGCGGTATCGGTCGAAAGGTTATCGTGCCTATTTCCGCAATGGCGATTGATACCAGTATGTGCGGTGTTTGTGATGAGGCTCCGGGAAGCGGCGGGTCCATGCTTGATCAGCTGCGTCAGAAAGGGCGTGTCATTTTGGGGCCGGACGGAAAGCCGATCGGTTACGCCGATGAAAACGGTGTTGTTTACGGTATGGACGGCAAAAGAATCGGAACGTTGCGTGAAGACGGTACTGTCGTTGATGATCAAGGGTATGTCATTGGTGTCGCCGAAGGGGCGCGTTTGGCAATAGGTCCGAACGGGGAAGTGTTGGGAACCATTTTGCCTGACGGGCGCGTGATTGATAAAGACGGTCGTTTAATCGGGCACGCTTTGCCGGACGGAACGATTATTGATGAAAACGGAAACGTTATCGGTGCTGCCGTAAAAACAGGCATTGCTTATGATAAAAACGGAAATCCGATCGGACGTATTATGCCTGACGGAACGGTTGTCGACGAAAACGGAAACGTTATCGGTTATTTAAATCCGGACGGAACGATAGTTGATGCCAACGGCAATATTATCGGTTCGGTCGCACCGCAGGGAACTGTTGTCGATGCTTCAGGCAAACCGTTAGGGATTGTTATGCCTGACGGAACGGTTGTCGATGCGGACGGCAATATTATCGGCAAAACATTGCCGAACGGCTTTGTCGTTGACAGAGACGGCAATATTATCGGTCGCGTTGTCAAGGAAGGTTTGGCTATCGGTTCCGCTTGTCGTATGATCGGTCGGGTCAGTACGGACGGTTCCGTTATGTCCGCAAACAGGCAGGTCGGACGTTTGACTGCATCAATGACTGTTGTTGATATGTCGGGCAATCCGATCGGCGCTTATGTCGAAGAAGGCGCTTTGTTGGACTGGAACGGTAAAATTGTCGGTAAAGTTGATCAAGACGGCCATCCGGTTAATTTTAAAGGGGATCCTTTGGGGTGTTTGACACCGTACGGAACGGTGGTTAACGATGCCGAAGAAATTATTGCTGCCGTTTTGCCAAAAGGAACGGTCGTCGGAACGCAATGCGGTGTCGTCGGACGGGTCATGCCGGATGGCAGCGTCGTAGGCGATGGTCAAATCAAAGGGCGAATTTTACCGGATAAAACGTTTTTATCAACGGAAGGACTGATTGAAGGGGCATTGGCTCGTCAAAATGTCGGGGTCGGTCCGGGATGTGCGTCTTTAGGGTATGCCAATGTAGACGGACAGGTAATGACGCCTAAGGGCGAGTTTGTCGGTTGTCTGGCCGCAAACGGCGAAGTGTTGGATAATCAAAAAGTCGTTTTGGGGCGTATTTTTGAATCTTCCGTTGCCTTGAATGCGGACGGGCGCGTGATCGGCGTTATGGATCCTGTCGGCAAAATTCAAGATAAACAGGGTAAAATTCTGGGATGTATGGATCCTGACGGTATTGTGATCAATTCCAAAAATGAATCCGTCGGTATGTTGATGCCTTACGGCGGTGTTTTGGACCGTGACGGCCGTACAATCGGTTGGATTATGCCTGACGGAACTGTTTCCAACGGTAAAAACAGTACGATCGGTAAAGCCATGCCTGACGGTTCCGTTATTGATCTCGGCGGTCAGACGGTCGCGCGTGTCGCACCGTATCAAGGGATGGCTCTTAAAGGAGCTTGTGAAACCGTCGGCAATATTTTAATAGACGGACGTGTCGTCGATAAAAACTTTAAACGATCTGCGTATATTCAAATGAATGATACGTTAGTGGACGAAGACGGGGATTTTGTCGGTCGTGTCGCTTACGGATCGCGAGCTATCAATGCCAAAGACATGTATTTGGGAAAAACGGCGAACAATGGCGCTTTGTATAATCCGTCCGGTGAAAAAATCGGCTGTCTGCGTCCGGATTCTTTGTTTACGGATTCGAATAATAAGTTTTTGGGCGGCGCATTATTCGAAGGAATCGCCGTAAATAACAAATCGGAACTTTATGCGCGCGGTGATTCCATCGCCAAAGCTATGAATTTAAAAGGATCCGAATTTATCGGTTCGGTGACGCTTAGCGGATTTATCAAAGAAGGCGATAAAATTTCAGGCGGAATTATTCCCGATCGTGCCGATGTCTTGGATATTAAAACCAGTGAAAAAATCGGTCGATTGCTGCCTGACGGAACGGCGTTGGATATGCAAAGCCGTTATTTGGGAAAATTAAGAATGCCCGGCGGTGAAATCGTTAATAAAGACGGTAACGTCGTCGGTAAAATATTCGTCGGGATGCGACAGGTAATCGGGCCGAACGGTGAAATTTTGGGCGTTGTCATGCCTGACGGGACGGTTGTTGATGCTTCCGGTCGTGTTATCGGTAAAGCGGATTTGAACGGCAAAGTCGTTGATAAAAACGGTCGTGTCATCGGGGAGGTTATTCCCGTCGGACAGCCGATTATCGGACCGGACGGCAAAATTATCGGTTATGTCGGTTTGGACGGAAGTATCGTTGACAAAGACGGCAATCCGGTTTTAGGCCCGAACGGAAAACCGATGCGTTACAGAGCCGGAGGATCCGTTGTCGAAGAAAACGTATCCAAAATAGGAAAAGTCGGTGAGAAAGAAGAGTTCGTACTTGATAAAGACGGTAATGTCATAGGTCGTGTATTACCAGACGGAACCGTTGTCGATTTAAACGGCAAGGTGATCGGTAAAAAATTGGCAGACGGAAGCGTTGTTGATGCGAACGGCAATGTCATCGGTCATGTGGATACAGACGGAGAATATGTGTATGATGAGTTCGGTAACATTATCGGTCGCGTACTGCCCGACGGGACGGTCGTCGATTTAAACGGTAATGTGATCGGTAAAAGACTGCCCGACGGAACCGTCGTAGATAAAAACGGCAATGTGATCGGTTACGCAGGATCGAAAGATCAATTTGTTTTTGATGAAAACGGACGGATAATCGGGCGTGTTCGTCCTGACGGAACTGTTGTCGATTTAAAAGGAAACGTGATCGGTCGTGTGTTGCCTGACGGAACGGTCGTTGATTTAAGCGGCAAAGTTGTCGGCTATACGGTAAAAGACGGCCTGGGGTTGAATTTTAAGAACGAAGTTATCGGAAAAATAGATTCCTCAGGTCAACTGAAAGAAACGGGGACGGGTAAGGTCCTTGGTATTTTGCAAGCGGATGATACGATTACCGACAGTTCAAATTCCGTCGTCGGAAAAGGAATCGTTAATGCCGCTCCTGTCGGTCTGCAATGTCAGATGTTGGGATCTCTTGATGATAAGGGGCAGGTGATCGATGCAGGGGGAAGACAGATCGGCCGGTTGAATTTTGACCGTTCCTTGGTTAATTCCGTAAATGCTCAGATCGGTTTGGCGTTGGGGCAGGAATCCGTTATCAATGAACCGTGCAAAATCATCGGGCAAATCTCAACGGAAGGAAAGGCCGTCGATACGAAAGGTGCCGAAATCGGTTGTGTCGATTTTGAAGGTCTGGTCAAAGATAAAAACGGCAAACGTTTGGGGCGTATCGTTCAAAAAGGGCAAATTCGCGGTCCCGATGATCAAATGATCGGCAAAATTGTTTCCAACGGAGAAGCCTTGGGCGCGGAAGGCAATGTTTTGGGTTGTTTCTCCGTTGACGGTGCCGTTTTGGATAAAAATAAAAAAATATTGGGGGTTGTTTCCGATATGAAATATGCCGTAGACGATCAAGGAAAAATCGTCGCGCATATTCTTGGGGATACTTACGGCGTCAATCCGGAAGGCGGTTCCTATGTCGGTAAAGTTGACGGTCGGAATTTAGTCGGAACGGACGGTAAAGAACTGGGGGTTCTAGTCCCCGCCGGTCGTCGGGTCATTGCCGCCGACGGAAAATTCATCGGTACCGTGTTGCCGCGAGGCCGCGTTCATAACGATCGAGGCGAAGATCTCGGTTTTGTGACGTCTTCCATGCGTGTTTTAACCGGTGACCGTAAGTTTTTAGGGCGTGTCGTCCCCGTCGGAGAAGAATGTAAAAACGGCAAAAATAAGGTTGTCGGAACCGTCCATTTTGACGGAACAATCGTTGACGAACGCAAACAGGTTCTGGGGCGTCTGCTCGCCAGCGGACAGGCTTTGGATAATGCCGGCGCCCATTTATGTATGATTTCGTTGATCAGTACGAATGATGACGGATCTTTATTTCCCAAAGGATTGATCGGAAAAATGGTGTACGGACCTGATGGTAAGCCGTTGGGAATCGTCGGAGATGACGGTTTTATCCGTGATGCGAACGGCAACATTATCGGTCGTGTATTGCCGGACGGAACGGTTGTAGATTTAAACGGCAACGTAATCGGAAAAGCGTATCCGAAAGGGGCTGTGTTCAGTCCTGACGGGAAGTTTCTCGGCATTGTCGGACCTGACGGTTTGTTGCGTGATGAATTCGGCAATGTTATCGGTAAAATGTTGCCAGACGGAACGGTCGTTGATATGAACGGCAATACTATCGGGCGCGCATTAAAAGAAGACGGTATCGTTGATTCAAAAGGAAATTTCCTGACCAAAGCCGGCGAAGATCGTTTGGTCTATGATGCGGACGGTAATGTAATAGGTCGTGTACAGCCTGACGGGACGGTCGTTGATTTAAACGGTAATGTCATCGGTAAAATGTTGCCCGACGGCACGGTCGTCGATAAAAACGGCAAGGTGATCGGAAAAGCATCTGTTTCCGCGGCAGATCAATCGAAAAATGTTCGCGTGGCCGTCGGTCGTGACGGTAAGTTTTTGGGGGTTGTCGGTGAAGACGGTTTAGTGCGTGATGCCGACGGTAATGTTGTCGGTCGCGTATTGCCTGACGGCACGGTCGTCGATATGAACGGCAATGCGATCGGTTCCGTAATGGAAGGAGAACCGATGCGTGATGAAAACGGGAATATTATCGGAGTCATCATGCCCGACGGTCGAGTGGTTGATTTAGACGGCAATACGATCGGACGCATTAACGCAAACGGGGAAATCGTTGATGAAGACGGAACTGTTTTAGGAACGTGGCGTGGCGGAAAATTGACGGCGATGAGCGATAAACTGCAGCAAAAACGTTTTGCTTTTGGTAAGGACGGTAAGCGAATAGGCGTTATCATGCCGGATGGAACCGTTGTCGACGAAAGCGGCAATATTATCGGTCGTGTCGGTGATGACGGACAGATTGTCGGTTTGGACGGTGAGATCATCGGATCCGTTACCGATCCCAATTTATCCGGAATGCAGTCGGGCGCCGGAGAAAAAGATGACCGTGTATCCATTTACGGTACGTTTGATCCGGACAGCTATCGGTATCGCGGTAAATCTTTGGGCGCCGGCGGCGGCGTGGGCAAAGGGGAACGTTACGATCCCGCCAGAATTAAAAAACTGCGGTCAATGCAGATGGCTTATCGTCGCCAAATCAGACCGGGTAGGGGAATAGGAATTGCTTCTGCCGAAGAAGACCTGTTGAAAAAACAGAAACGCAGTAAAAGCTGGGCCGATTTAGGCGTGTTGAAAAATGTTTCGTCATATCGCGTCAATATGGAAAATATGATTTTGGCGGATAAAGCCATTCCGGCGGTTTTAGTGCGTTCAATTGATACGGAACAGGCGGACGTTCCTATTTCCGCGATTGTCGAACGTAACATTTATTCTGAATCCGGACGCAAGATTATTATTCCCGCCGGCAGCCGTATTATAGGTGAATTGTCCGGTTCATCTTCCAGTGATGAACCAGGTTCGGCAACGAAAGTTGAAATCAAGTGGACGCGTTTGATCCGTCCGGACGGGGCAGCGTTCCAGTTTGAAGAAGGAACCTCAGGCGACGCTTCAGGCCGTTCGGGTGTCGGAGCCTATATGGACAGACAGCTGATAAAAAAATACGGACTGCCTCTTGCTCAGTCTTCAATTTCTTCGGCTATTTTATACGCTATGGCATCAACTGATACGGCCGCCGTCGGAGCGGACGGTGAAGTCGCGATGTCCGGCAGACAACAGGCCGCCGAGGATGCCCGTACCAGATTTGGCGATACAATGCAGCAGATCTTTGATGATTTGATTTCGGAAACGTCGGATGCTAAAACGCGTTTGTTCGTTCCTTCCGGTACGCGTATTACAGTTTTTGCCAAAACGGATTTATGGTTGCGCAGTGAACTTGAAGATGAGGATGATGCTGCTAACGCTAAAGTAGATCTTTTGATCGATCCTGATAAGGATGATGAAAGACATGAGGTGGATCCGGGAGCGTCCGGCGGGTTAACCAACGGAAGTAATCAGCAGGGAGGCGGAGGTTCTTCGAACGATCCGAACAACGTACAGCAACAGCAACAGGTCTATTATAACAATTATGCCGGACAGGCGCCGTCTCAGCCGCCACGGCAGGGACAGTTGATCGACAGTAATAAACAGAAAGCGCCTCCTCCCCCTCCCGTTTCTCAGCAAATGCCGAAGGAAAAAGAAGAGATTGACCCTGTGCCGGAACTTTTCTAAAATAATGTAGAGAGGTGTAATGAGTACGGATTCTTTTCAGGTTTTAAAGTCGACTTTGCGTTATCTGTCTTATTGGTATGAGCAGGATAACGTCGAAGAAGTTTCTATCAATCGTCCGAATGAAATCTGGTTGCGTTTGCGCGGGCGACGGGCGCATCCTTGGGCGTGTCAGCAGGATACGAACTTGTCCAGAACATATTTGACG
>JAZNBT010000156.1:0-7461 GCA_045587165.1 Alphaproteobacteria bacterium
ATGCCGGAAAATCCAGTTTAATGAATCGTTTGGCGCAGCGCGACGTCGCTATTGTTTCCTCAACCGCCGGAACGACGCGCGATATTATCGAAGTCAGGTTGGATATCAACGGTTATCCGGTAGTTGTTGCCGATACGGCCGGTTTGCGTGATACGGATGAAGAAATCGAAGCCGAAGGCGTCAGACGCGCCAAAGCCAGAGCGGAAGAAGCGGATTTGGTTTTATGGCTTTCGGATGCTTTGAAAAATAAAAATGATCAGGAAATCGAAAATATCGATTCCGAAAAAGTTTTTTGCATTATGAACAAAGCCGATCAAACAGAAATTCAAAATGACTGCAACATATGGATTTCCGCCAAAACAGGTCAGGGAATTGATGTTTTGTTAAATCATATCGGACGCTTTGTCGAAGAAAAAATGGCTTTGCGCGAAGAACCGTCCTTAACGCGTCTGCGGCACAGAAAAGCATTGGAAGAAAGTGTTCAATGTTTAAATTCTTCTTTAAAAGCTCCGGAAATAGAGTTAATGACGGAAGATCTGCGTATCGCCATGCGCTCCTTGGGAAAAATTACCGGTCAAGTGCAGGTTGAAGAACTGTTGGATGTTATTTTTAAAGATTTTTGCATAGGAAAATAATGACAAATACTTTTGACGTAATTGTTGTCGGCGGCGGTCACGCCGGATGTGAAGCTGCGGCGGCCGCGGCGCGTATGGGCGCAAAAACATTGTTGTTGACCCATAAAATCTCGACAATCGGCGAAATGTCATGCAATCCGGCAATCGGCGGGTTGGGTAAAGGTCATTTGGTTCGCGAAATTGATGCTTTGGACGGCGTAATGGGACGTGTAGCCGACAAAGCCGGAATACAATTTCGATTGTTGAACAGTTCCAAAGGTCCTGCCGTTCAAGGGCTTCGTACGCAGGCGGACAGAAAATTGTATCGTCAGGCCATGCAGGACGAACTGCTGAATTATGAAAATCTGACAATTAAGGAATGTGCTGTCGAGGGCTTGCTTTCGCGTGAAAATCCCGTACGCGTGACGGGCGTTGTCGGCAGTGACGGAACGGAATACACGGCCGGTGCCGTTATTTTAACGGCCGGAACGTTTTTGCACGGATTAATGCATGTCGGAGAAAACAAAACGGTCGGCGGACGTGTAGGGGACGTATCGTGCGAACATTTATCCGATTTTTTAATTCGTTTGAGATTAACGGTCGGACGGTTGAAAACGGGAACGCCTGCGCGTTTGGACGGAAAAACGATAAATTACAACGTCATTCAGCGTCAGGAAGGCGATCCGAATCCCGAACCGTTTTCTTTTTTGGACGATCGAATTACGACGCCGCAAATCGCCTGTTATATTACGGCGACGAACAAAACGACGCACGATATCATTCGGGCAAACATGCATCGCGCACCGTTGTTTTCCGGACAGATCAAAGGTGTCGGACCGCGTTACTGCCCCAGTATTGAAGACAAATTGGTTAAATTCGCGGACAGGGATTCGCATCACGTCTTTTTGGAACCCGAAGGATTGGACGATGATACGGTTTATCCGAACGGTATTTCCACGTCTTTACCGGCCGACGTGCAAGACGCGATGATTCATTCGATCAAAGGATTGGAAAACGTTCGCATCATTCGTCCGGGATATGCGATCGAATACGACTATATTGATCCTTTGGAAATGCGTACGACGTTGGAAACAAAGAAGGTTTCGGGTTTGTTTATCGCCGGTCAATTAAACGGGACGACGGGATATGAAGAAGCGGCGGCTTTGGGGTTGCTGGCGGGGATTAATGCGGCTTTGAAAGCTTCCGGTTCGGATAAGGAATTTACGCTGGATCGTGCTGACGCTTATCTGGGGGTTATGATTGACGACTTGACGACCAAGGGCGTTGATGAACCGTACAGAATGTTTACATCGCGTGCCGAATATCGGCTGTTGTTACGATCCGATAACGCCGATATGCGTTTAACGCCCAAAGGAATTGAAATCGGTTGTGTCGGTTTGAAACGGCGTCAATATTTTGAAGAAAAAGTCAAAGTGTTAAATGAAACGCGTCAAAAGCTTGCACAAATCGGCGGAACTCCCGGAGAATTGAAAAAAATGGGATTTGAAGTCAACAAAGACGGATCTCATCGCACCGGGGCTGATTTATTGGCATACGAAACAATAAATTGGGAACGTTTATCGACAGTTTGGCCTCAGTTGCAAAATACGCGCAGGGATGTTGTCGAACAACTGGAAATCGAAGCCAAATATCGCGGTTATCTGCAACGTCAGGAAGCGGATATCGCCGCATTTCGCAAAGATGAGGCTTTAAAAATTCCGTCCGATATCGATTATAAAAAAATCGGCGGTTTGTCCAATGAAGTCGTAATGAAACTAAACAAAGTCCGTCCCGAAACGTTGGGAGCAGCTTCGCGCATATCGGGTGTTACCCCCGCGGCAGTTACGGCGGTTTTAGGCTATATCAAATCGACGAAGCCTTAACGGTCTTGACGTTTCTGTTTAAGATTATGAAGATTGTTTACTTGATTTTTTTGACTAAACTTTTTTAAAGTCTGCATCAATGAACGTTCGGGGTTCTTTTCTTGAATAGACTTTAAATAAGCACTCTTTCCGAGAGTTTTCTTTAAAATCATATCAAATCTTTTTTCTTTTCCGGGATATAAATCGCGATGTAAATCTTCGATTTTTTTTCTTGTAAGATTTCCCTTATTTAAGGCACGAATAAACATCATATCGCTAAATGCTAATTTATTATCACGATTTTTTGCCGTTTGCGGCGGCGTATAAGCATCCAAACGTTTTTGAGCCGCGGCGTTGATTTCAGATTGATTTTCCATTACGGCATTTAAAGCATCTTGTCCCTTTGTTTCAAAATCGACGGCAAAACCCGTTCGTTCACAGGAATGTCCTTCTTTGACAGTACAATGGCCCGTCGCGATTTTGACACCGTAACCGAATTGATTTCGTACGCAATCACCGCTGTTTTCGGCATAACAACCGGCCGTATTTTCACCGGCGACGGTTAAACCGGGGTGACCTTTCAACAGTTGACATAAACTTTCACCGGCAGAAGCCGTGTTTCTGCTGGTTAATAACGTGATTGGACGTTTAAAACCGCCATCGGCAAACGGCGGAAATTCATGTTCATGACCGGAATAATCAAGAGCGGTTTTAAGTTCGCCGGTATATGTATGATGTTTTTGGCGATAAGCGTATTCTTCCGCGCTCATTTCACCATTTGCACAACGCAGAAAATCGTTTTCAGGCGTATCCCTGTAAGTCATTTGTTCAAACGGGGCTACTTCGTTGCCGTATAACATTTTCCCGACTAATTCATAAGGAATCGAAGGTCCGCCGGGATTTTCCCGAACGTCAATGATTAAAGAATCGACGCTTTCGGTACCGTCTTTATTAAATAAAACTTTGCGTAATGTTTCTTGTAGTTCAATCCAATCTTTCGGACCGGTCGAACCGAGATCTCTAAGGGAGAGAACGGGTTGTTTTCCTTCAGATACTTTTATTTCCCAGGCGCTGTCGGGAGCGGCAAAATTGTCTCCTACTTCCGTAGGATTCGGGGCGCGAGCTATTAAATTTCCCTGTCCCGGAGATACCTTTAGGTGTTCGTCGGGCAGAATTTGCAAAACTTTATCAACCTGATTGTAAAATCCGTTCTTTACTTTGTTACTGCCTAAAGGAAGAGTTTCCGAAATTCCGTTGTAAAGATCGACAACGGCCGCTTCAAAGCGTTGAGTCGTTTCCTTGTCCCATAAGGTGTATCCGGCATGTCCTTTTGAAATCAATCGGGCGATTTTAGCCAACTCTTGACGTTGTTCGTCGGGAGTAATCGTTTTTTCATCGGTTGTTTCGACTTTTTGCGCAGGATCCGGTAAAACGGCCGAAGCGACAATTTGTTCAAACGTTAATTTTTCGGACATGCCGATCCTTCTCCCAGTTTTCTTATAATTATTATGCTATTCTAAGTAAAACGGGGAAAAATTCAATTAAAGTTTTTTAGCGCAGATGAAACGTTTGATTTGAGCGTTAATAAAGTTTCTCAACCATTCCAAATCTTCTTTGGGCAGACCTCGACCTATATGTGTTGTTTGTCCGTCTGCACCGATAACCAATGTGTATTTGAAATCATAGCTGTTATGAATAACATAAATATACTCCAATTCTTCGGATTTGATTTGAAAACCGAAGGAAGGAAAAAACAGCCAACGTGATTTAATACGTATGCCGTTCGAAGAAACGATGATTCTTTTGCGTCTGAAAAACAACGATAAAGGAATTAAAATAAATAAAATCAATGCTGCCAAAATGACCGGCAGATAAGAAATAGTCAGACGAAAAATAAATCCGAAAAACAAAATTGAAAAGAAAGCGCAAAAACATAAGATTCCCGAAAACATGGAAAAAGCGCTGTCACGAATTTGCGGATCAATCTGGCATGTGTCCGCGTTTTCAATAATTCTGAATGAACGGGGAATTTTATACAGATTCTTATCCGGAATGGAAATTCTGCCTTGTGTGATTAAATCGGGTAAATCTTTTTGAATGTCTTCAGGGGCGATTTCAATGATGCCGTCTGCCGTATTAAATATTGCGGGCATTTGTAACTGACGGGCTAATTCTTCCCATTTCTGAGAAATGTTTTCGCCGTCTTTTGTAATGTATAAAGGTATTGTTTTCGTTTCATTGGGATGCTGTAAATCGATAATGTGCTGCGTATAAGACGTTAACCCTAAAACGTTTACGATTCTTGTACGATATCGTACGCCCAGATATTCTGTTAAAGAACCGGCCATTCTGATGCTGCGTTCAAACGGTTTTTGGATAACGACGGCGGCAAATTTATGACCGATGAAAAAGTCGCGGCCGTAGAGCATCAACATTAATCGCGTAATAATTAAAAACAATCCCAAACCGACAAACAACCATGATGCGGACAACGTATTGTTCGTTGCCGGTAAAGACATATTATCAAGTTTGGAAAACAAAGAATCGCCCGCTATATTGAAATCTGCCATAAATCCGAGGCCGATCAGCAATATTCCCAAACCTATTCCCCAATAAACACGTTTTTTGGATATCCGATCCTTTGCCTGAGTAGGACGGCGGGAAATATCAAAATCCAAAAAAGAAGCCATTGGACGCAATCGCCGCGTTTCAATCTTTTCATCGCTGACAGACAGGCTTTCCAATTCGTCTAAATCTGTATTTTGTAGCAATTCGTCCTGAACCATACATTCCTCAAAACAATGTTTTTTTTAAGTTATGACAAATTCGTCTTTGCTCTGCAATAGCAATATACTATAAAATAGTATGAAAGAAATATTTTTTCGTTAACGGAAGTGATATGGAAACAGCTTTAACTTCAACCGCCGGTCTTACTCCGATGTTGCTCAGCCTGGTGGGCGTATTGGTAACATTGCAATATTTAAAGGGAATGTCGGATTTCGCAACGGCGATTCGTTGGATTTTTTTCGGATTTGCATTTATTTTTGCGGCAAAGCTGTTGGTTTTTGCATCGCGTTTTATATCGCAGGAACATTATTACTTCTGCTTATTGCTGTTTCATTTGTTTTCCGCCATTTTTTTAACGGCAGGCGGTTCAAGCATCAAAGGTATCAAATTTTTCAGTAAAACGGTTATTATCTCATCATGCCTGTTGGCCGCGGTATGGAGTTGGTATGTCGTAATCATTATGCGGGATGCGAATACAATGACGTTGTCTTTGGCGGCGTCAACGGCGGGATATGCTTTTTTAGCCGCGGCGCTTTGGCGGCGAAAAACGTTGCGCAATTCGATCGGTTTTGTGATTACGGGCTGGTTCTGTATTTTTTTGGTGCTGTATAATCTCCTGTCTTTGATGTCTTGGGGACAGAGTCTGTTATCGCCTGCTTTTGAAACATTTTTGTATATCGCCATCATGTGCGGATGGATATTGATTTCAAACAATATGATGGCTCATCAATTCGATGCGTTGGAACAAGAGGCGGAAGGCAGTAAAGAACGTCTGCGTTTAATGATTCAAATGTCACCGTTTCCGATTATCATTTCCCGATTAAAAGACGATCAGTTGATGCTGATTAACAATAAAGCGGGGGCTTTGTTCGGTCTGGATGTCAAACATCCGGGGAATTTTAAGACGGTCGATTATTTTGCCGAACCTTCCAAAAGGACCGAGTTGTTGACAAAGCTTGAAAAACATCCGGTTGTCGATGATTTTGAATTTTTAGTCAAACCGCGTAAAGGAGAACCTTTCTGGTTATTATTATCGGCGCGTGTAATTGACTTTGAATATGAAATCGCGCTCTATATGGCTTTTCAAGATATTACGGATCGCAAGAAAAAAGAATTACAGCTGTTTGATCAGGCGACGAAAGATCCGCTGACGAAATGTTACAATCGCCGTCAGTTTGAAGAACTGGCTAAAAAAGAAATTCAACGTTCACGTCGATATAATCATTCGTTCTGCCTGTTCATGATCGACGCCGACCACTTTAAAAGCGTTAACGATACGCACGGTCATGCCGTAGGGGATTTGGTCTTGCAGGCATTGGCCGATTGTTGCCGTCGGACATTGCGTGAGTCTGACATTATCGCCCGTTTCGGCGGTGAAGAATTTGTGATTTTGCTTCCGGAATCGACAATTGAAAATGCTTTCCGTGTTGCTGAACGGTTAAGAATTAAAATTTCCAAACTGGTTGTTAAAAATGAACAAAATAAAGACGTTCAATTTACGGTCAGTATCGGTTTGGTATCTTCCGAGGTTACGGACGACGTTGCAGAGATGTTAAAAATGGCCGACGAGTCTTTGTATGTTGCTAAAGAAAACGGCCGAAATCAAGTGATCGTCTACGAAAAGGACGGTCCGAACAAAGATTTGCCAAAACCGGAAGGAGAGGACATTGAAAAAGTTAAAGCCGAACCGTTGTTCTACTTTAAACCGACAAATGCTCCCGTCGTTAAAAATCAATCGGATGAACCCGTCGAAACCGGCGTCGTCGGATTAAGCGGTGAAGGCGGCGCAGATGAAATCGAACCGTCTTTGGATGATGATTATGATGAAGAAATGCAGGTGTCTTCACAATCACAAGGGGTTTCGTTAGGGGCTTTGTATGACGATGAAGACGGAGATGACGCGTTTGTTCCGGCGGCAAAACCGACTGTCGCTTCTCCTGTTCCGCCGCCTGTAGCGATGCCGGCTCCGTCCATGCCTTCCGGAAATGACGATTTGTCCATTACAAACGATCCTTTTGCGACGGATGCCGTGTTTGCCGATGATTCGTTGCCGGAAGAAGAGGTTTTTACCGAAGAATATCCGACCGTTGAGGCTGAATTGCCGCCGGAAGAAGAAACTTTCACCGAAGAATATCCGGCCGTTGAAGCTGAGTTGCCGCCGGAAGAAGAAACTTTCACCGAAGAATATCCGGCCGTTG
>JAZNBT010000157.1:0-2887 GCA_045587165.1 Alphaproteobacteria bacterium
ACGAGCGCGTTCTTCCGGCGCCTTGTCAATGTTCGCGTAATCTACGAACTGCGCATCTCCCTTCGATGCCAACACTTTCGTAATCGCTGCCGTCAATGTCGTCTTACCATGGTCAACGTGACCAATCGTGCCGATATTGCAATGCGGCTTGTTCCTTTCAAACTTCTCTTTTGCCATCTCTTAAAAACTCCAAATTCTTATTAACCAGCCATTTTGGCTTTGATTTCATCAGCAACGTTCTGCGGTACTTCGGCATAGTGCGAGAACACCATAGAGTACTGCGCGCGACCTTGGCTCATGGAACGAAGGTTGTTCACATATCCGAACATAGAGGACAGAGGAACAGTCGCATCAATTACACGAGCATTCCCGCGCTGATCCATACCTGCGACCTGACCGCGACGGCTGTTCAAATCACCGATAATGTCGCCCATGTAATCTTCAGGGGTGACAACTTCCACTTTCATGATCGGTTCCAACAGCTTGGGTTTGGCTTTTGCGATACCTTCGCGGAAAGCCGCGCGGGCTGCAATTTCAAACGCCATTGTCGAAGAGTCGACGTCATGGTATGCACCATCAAACAAGTTTGCTTTAAAGTCCGTGCAGGGGAAACCGGCGATAACACCCGTTTCCAAAGCGGCACGCAAACCTTTTTCAACACCGGGGATGTATTCTTTGGGAACGTTACCGCCGACGACGGTGTTTTCAAAGATAAAGCCCGAACCCGGTTCCAAAGGTTCAAAACGAATTTTAACGCGAGCAAACTGACCGGAACCACCGGACTGTTTCTTATGCGTATAGTCGATTTCATATGTCTGGGAAATCGTTTCACGATAAGCAACCTGCGGCGCACCGACGTTTGCATCAACTTTAAATTCGCGTTTTAAACGGTCGACGATAATTTCCAAATGCAATTCGCCCATACCTTTAATAATGGTCTGACCGCTTTCAGCATCGGAGGAGACGCGGAAAGAAGGATCTTCCATTGCCAAACGGTTCAGGGCCAAGCCCATTTTTTCAACGTCGGCCTTTGTTTTCGGTTCAACGGCGACTTCGATAACGGGTTCCGGGAAGTCCATCTTTTCCAAGATAACCGGAGCATTATCGGCGCACAAGGTATCACCCGTCGTTGTTTCTTTCAAACCGACCAAAGCGACGATATCGCCGGCGTTGGCTTCTTTGAGTTCTTCACGGTGATTCGCATGCATCAACAACATACGACCGATACGTTCTTTTTTATCCTTAACGGAGTTCAAAACATAAGAACCGGAGGTCATCGTTCCCGAATAAATACGGGCGAACGTCAAAGAACCGACAAACGGGTCGTTCATGATTTTGAACGCCAAAGCGGCCAAAGGTTCGGCATCGCTCGTCTGACGGACAAGTTCTTCGCCTTTCATGTTAACGCACGTTGCGGGCGGAATATCAACCGGAGACGGCAAATAATCCACAACGGCATCCAACATCGGCTGCACACCCTTGTTCTTGAACGAAGAACCGCACAAGACAGGAACAAAACTCATGGAAATCGTTCCCTTACGAATGCATTTCTGCAATGTTTCCAAGGAAATTTCCTTACCTTCCAAGTAATCTTCCATCGCCTGATCGTCCTGTTCAACGACGGTTTCGACCAATTCGGAATAATACTTGTCAGCCAGTTCCTGCAAATCGGCCGGAATATCGGTATAGCTGAAATCAGCCCCCAAATGTTCACCGTTCCAGATAATTGCACGTTTACGCAAAACATCGACAACACCGACAAAGTCCGCTTCGGAACCGATCGGCAACGCCATAACGATCGGAGTCGCCCCCAAACGTTCTTTGATCATGCCGACGGCACGCAAAAAGTTTGCGCCGATACGATCCATTTTATTAACAAAACAGATACGGGGAACTTTGTACTTGTCCGCCTGACGCCAAACGGTTTCAGACTGCGGTTCAACACCGGCAACACCGTCGAAAACAGCGACGGCACCATCCAAAACGCGCAAGCAACGTTCCACTTCAACCGTAAAGTCGACGTGCCCCGGCGTGTCGATGATATTCAAGCGATGATCCCGCCAAAAGCAGGTCGTCGCCGCGGACTGAATCGTAATACCGCGTTCCTGTTCCTGAGCCATAAAGTCCATCGTGGCGGCGCCGTCATGAACTTCGCCGATTTTATGGGACTTACCGGTATAGAACAGAATACGTTCGGTCGTTGTCGTTTTACCGGCATCAATATGAGCCATGATACCGATATTGCGATATTTTTCAATAGGAGTAGAGCGAGCCATTTTTAAAACCTTCTCTAAAATCTTTAGTTATTACCAACGGTAATGCGAGAAAGCCTTATTAGCTTCTGCCATACGATGGGTTTCTTCACGTTTACGAACAGCGGCGCCTTTATTTGCCAAAGCATCTAAAAATTCACCGGCCAAACGCTGTTCCATTGTCTGTTCCGAACGGTTGCGAGCGGCAGAGATAATCCAACGAATTGCCAGAGCCTGTTTTCTGTCCGGACGGACTTCAACCGGAACCTGATACGTTGCACCACCGACGCGGCGGGAACGGACTTCAACGGCGGGCTTTACGTTATCCAACGCTTCGTTAAACACCTTCAGAGGTTCCTGTTTTGTCTTTTCGGCAACACGATCCAAAGCACCGTAAACAATTTTTTCAGCGGTGGCTTTTGCGCCGTGAAGCATGACACAATTCATAAATTTAGCAACAACCACGTCGCCGTATTTGGCGTCGGGCACAATTTCACGTTTTTCTGCAGCGTGACGACGAGACATAATATCTTTCCTTTTCTATTATTTAGGACGCTTTGCGCCATACAGAGAACGGCTCTGACGACGGGTAGAAACGCCTTGAGTATCCAGCGTACCGCGAATGATGTGGTAAC
>JAZNBT010000158.1:0-21272 GCA_045587165.1 Alphaproteobacteria bacterium
CGTATCGCCCGTCTTTACGGCCTGTATTTTCCAGCCTGCCGTATCATAGTGCATTTTTAAACCGCGTTCCCCCGCGGGAGGACAGTAAAGCGTCGCGTTTTTCGCTTTTTCCATAATGGCGGGCAAAGCCCCCGAATGATCCATTTCGACATGGTTGCACACAACGACGTCGATTTTTTCGGGGTTGACGATTGAAGAAATACGCCGCATAAACACATCGGTAAACGGCGCTTTGACCCCGTCAATCAAAGTGATTTTTTCATCAACGATCAAATAAGCGTTATATGTTGATCCGCGCGATGTCGTATAACCGTGGAATTCACGCAAATTCCAGTCTTTGACACCGACCCAATAAATTCCTTTTTTAATTTCTACGGCTTTCATACACCTTTACTCCTGTAAAAACTTTATGGAAGTTATAACATTTTTTCATTCTTTTGAACAGATATAAAAAAGAATGTAAGTTTTTATTCTTCTTCGGTTTTATTTTTTTCTTCTTCCATTTCCAGATCTGCCAGCTTTTTCGCTTGCATATAAGCGGGTTCGACGGACATGTCTTCCGGCGGCGGCAGTTTATCTTCTTCATTGCGCTGATTATAAATATTTACGGGCAACGGCGGAGGCGGCGGCAATTTCGTTTGTTTGACCATATCCCTGTCTTTGAAATAAACCGGCGTTTTCAATTTAATCGGGCGATTGTGATGTTTTTGGATCAACGCATACTGACGCCCGAACGGCATATTCATAATGGAAGAGTTGGAAATAATCAAACCGCCCATCGTGCTATAGCTGATATTCAGATCTGAAAAAGGCGTCGTACCCGATCCGATCCCTTCGGCCCGACTTTCGGAAAAGACAACGAACGTCTTTTTTTCAATCAACGCATTGATACGTTCTGCGGTTCCGCGACTGTTGCAACGCATAAAAATCTTGGCACCCGTATTGCCGATAATCGTTTCCAACTCTCCGCCGTAACGTCCGGATAACTGAGACAAATCCTGACAGGTCAGCAAAAAAGCATAATGTTTTGCCATACCCGTCCCGATCGCGTCGGCGACATGGAAATCGGACATGCTTTGATATTCATCCAAAATATATAAAACGGGATAAGGACCGCACGGACCTTCCGATACATCAAAAATTGTCAGCGTTCCCGAATACATATTGATAAACATCGTCATCATGGCATTTGTCATACCATCCAACGGACAGCCCAGATAAAACGTTACCGGTTCCCACTGACCTGTAACGGGATTTTTAATACCGCGCATCTGAACGCTGCCGAAATCGCTGGAAGCCATACGCATACGAATCGCCGCATTTTTAAACGGCGCCAAACCGGACAAAGCCATCGACAATACCGAAGAACGCTGAGTCTTGGGCAATGCCAGAATCTGACTGATTTCGACCAAAGCACGCCGATTATAACCGAAATACTTTGTTTCTTCGACAATACCTGACAGGATTTGCGCCCAAATATCCGTTTTAAACGCGACCGGATCACCGGCATCGCGCCTTGATCTCAGTTCGGCAGAGATATCCAATTGCAATTTGGTAATCAAATCCATTAACAACGGAAAACTGGCCTGACGTCCGATCCATGCTTCCGGAACGGGATCCCACTTTCCGATCGGCAAATAGTTTTTAAATGTCAGTGTTCTTTTTCGTACATGATTTAAAGCCTGCTTAACGGCGACCGTCTTTTCCATGGATTCATAGTAAGTTTCCAAAACTTCGAAATCTTCTTCATCCATGGCGTCTTCGTACAAACGCTGCAGAAAATAATCGTTTGCGCGGGCTTGTTCGCATTTATCGCAAATATAGTTGATAAAGCCTTCCAACGCGGCACGTCCAGCTTTAATCCAGTACGGGTCGGTTCCCGTCGGACCGTCCCCCAAAAGGAAATACGCCAACCCGCCGATATATCCCTGTCGACCGGGAGAAGGCGGCGGCAAATCCATATCGCTTAACGGATTCCATGTCGGCCAAAAAACACCGTTGGCGGGGTCGTCAATGCCAAAGAAATCAACACGGAATACAGGCCCCAACGCCGCTCGATGACCGCCGGTCAATTCGAACAACTCCCCTTTCATATCGTTAATGACCAAACATTTATCATCATTGGCCAAAATACTGGGGACAACGACGCCCGCCGATTTGCCGCAGTCCGGTGCACCGACAACCAATAACGACATATAATTATTCATTCTTAAAAGATGCCTGTCGTTCCACAATCCCAAAACAAACGACATCCCGTTTTTCAACCCCATATTTTTAACGTCGCGATCATCGGCTAAACGTCCGTCCCCTTCGTTCAACTGAACAAAGTAATACGGGTTTGTATAAAGGGTTAGGAGACAACCGCCGATTATAATAAAAAACGGCATTGCGGGAATCCATACGGCAAAGCTTTGGAAAGGATCACGTGCGAACGTTATAAACCATCGCAGATAGCTTTTAAAATAATAAGCCGGATGTTGTTTTAAATAGGCATAATACTGTTTGACATTTTCCCAAGAATGAGCGGAAAAACTTTGGGAAACCATATGACCTAACGGATATGCGATCAAAGAAAACAGAAAAGCGGCGATCGCGGAATATAAAAATCCCAATATGACCCAATCCAACGCTTTATAATGTTCGGCAAAGTTTTCATCCCTACGGGACGGAAGCATAGAATAACGATCCATATCCTAGCTCCTTTGCTTTTGACGTTGGCGTTTTACGCGTACCCGCGAACGGGGAACGACTTTTTGAAAAACTTTTTTCACACAGTCCGTCATACGATCGGCGACTTTAACGACTTCCTGCATAGCGGATGTTTTTTCCGGTTTTTTTTCGTCTTCATCAACAGGATACAAAATCGGAAAATCGTATTTGCTGGGCGGCAATTCTTCTTTACGACGCGGACGACGGGTAACCAGACTTTTAGCGCCGCTTTTCAATTCCGGTCGTTTTTCCAAAACGACATCATTCATCCTTGCTTTTAATTCTTCGGTCGAAAGCTGATTTTGCCTGCGCGAACGCAAAAAGGCCAACTCCGGTGACAATCCGTCGCTTCCCGGTTCCGGAGAGTCAACAACAGCAGAAACATTATTGATTGCCGATGCATCAACAGATACGGTGACGGCTTTTTCTTCCTCTTCCTGCCGCAATTTTTCCGCCGCACGATTAATTTCTTCCAGTCGTTGCTGTTCTTCCTGCTGATTGGCGACACGTTTTTTACGCAAAATTTCCAATTCTGTCAAATTGGCCTTTATCTGATTGGCCGAAGTCAGATCCAAACCGGCAATATTTCCTTTTTTAATTTCAACCTTGCGTCCGGCGCCCTGTTTAAATGCATACGTACCGTCCAAATAGATCGGATCGATTTTTACGCCCGACAAATTTACGCCGACTAAATTAACGCCCGACAAATCAACACCTGTCAAGTCAATACCGCGTAAATCCAACCGCCGCAAATCCAAATATTTCAGATTGACTTTGCGCAAATCCAACTTTCCTTCTTCGGCGTCGAGCTGCATCTGCTGCATTTTTTCCAGTTCGTTCAACGCTTGTTTAGCTAATTTCGCGCCGACGATTTTAGCATTTTTCAGATATGCCCCGTCCAGCAAAGCGCCTTCCAGATTCGCGCCTTCCAGATCGGCTTCTTCCAGATTAACACCACGCAAATCCGCTCCGCGTAAGTCAGCTCCGCGTAAGTCAGCCCCGGCCAAATTTGCATTTTTTAAATCTGCATTCTGCAGATTGATTGAAGATAAAATCGCCCCTGAAAAATCCACTTCGGACAAATCGGCACCGACAAACTTATCGACTTCGCCCTGTCCCAAAGAACGTACGACCAATAAAGCGTTATCGTCCTTTTCCCAACCGTTAAAACGGTTTTTGCGTTGCTGCATTTCATCAACGATCCGCACACCGGCGACATAGCTGATTCCCGTATCGGACGTATCGACGACTTTAGGCGCAGGACGCTTTGTCAAAGCGCTGTAAACGCCTTGATTTTCCGTTCCCGTTTCGTATTGTGTCGTATCCGTCATGGTTTTTTATTTAGATTTCATTTCCGCGTCAACAGCTGCAATTGCCGCTTTGTTTTCGGCGGCGTTTTTCTTTAACTGTTCAAGTTTCGGCTTTTGTTCCGTTTTAGGCTTTTGCGCTTCCAATCTGGCGCCGACAACCAAATCAGTATTTAAAATACGCGCGGAATAAGAAGTCATAGCGGCGATTACACCTTGCAGCGTAGGAATATTTCGACTGTTAATCCTCGCCATGGCAAACTTTATCCCCTCCAATGATTGACGTTTCAAAGCATCAATAATTCCTGTTTGCAAATCGACATCGGCAAAATATGCAGAAGATGCAGCAAAAACTTTAGATCGAACAACATTATTTAAAACGGTTTCATTGATAATTGTTTCGGAACGAAAATCTTTTAATTCCACCGTTTTTAAATTTCCCGAGGCCTGCCCTTTGATATATGCGGGAACATTACCGGTCATTTTTAATTGGGACGTTTCGATTTTTCCCTTTTTAACGGCATTTTCATCCCAAACGGGGATTTCAAGTTTTTTCACCTTCATTTCACCGTCATCCGATAAAGAGGTTCCGTCTTTTTCGCCGATATTAAATTTGCGCATGGATATTTCTTCTGCCATCAGATAATACGGAATTTTTTCAGCCGACGGAGATCCTTTTTTAGGAACCATAGAAAATTTAACGACAGACAGGGAATCCCCCCGCACATTGTAAGAAATCTTATCGTATTTGATATCGTATTTTTCACTGGCAAAAAAAGACTTAAAGTTTTCAAGCGCTTTTTTAGATGCAGCCTGATTGATCTCTTCCTTTGAAGGACCTGTATACACTCGACGTTTAAAGGTCGAGCGTTTCGGTTCGCGCGGTTGCTTTTCTGCTTTTGCCTGAGCAGCCGTCCTGACTTTTTTATTCGCAGATTTGAAATACGGGTTAGCTTCACTGCTGTCGTCCCAAATGGATTTAGGTTGTTCGGCCTTTTTTCCGGGAGGGGTTTTGCCGGTTTTTTCATAATATTCGCGTATCATTTTTTCATGGGGGGATTCCACTTTTTCCTGCGCTACGGTCTTATTGCAGAAAGCCATGGCAAAAAAAACAAAAGCAGATAAGAAAACAACACTTTTAGATTTCATAAAAAAACGCCCTTTCCAAAACGATAACGTCTTTATTATTTATACCAAGAAAAGCCCGTCATGCCCACAAAATAATAAACCGCCGGAGAAAATCATCCGGCGGTTTATTAAAAATAAAAAAATTAACGACCTTGCCGTTTTTCACGCAATGCGGCGACCGTTTGCGATTTTGTTGCAGAGGCCAACTTTACGCCTTGCAACACAGAGGCATGAACGGGTTCGTTTGCTTTCGCCTTTGCACCGGAAACAAAGACTTTCAACGGTTCGCGTTTCAGGAAAGCATCCGTCTTGGCACGTTTTTGCGCTTTGGCTTTGTTTTCCAAAATCTTTGTTTTCTTGTCGCTCGTTTCATCCAAAGATTTTGAAACGACTTCGTAAACGTTTTTAGACAATCCCGGCTTTGCCATAACTTTTTCCAAAGCGGCTTTCATCATAGCCTGACGTTCCGGATCGAAACGACGCCATGACGTCAACGGTTTGACCGTATCGGACGCGACCAAAGGATTCAAGCCGTCCAACTTGATCGCCATATCGGCGACAAAGTCGTAACCGGAACCGTCTTTGGCATGGAAAGCAGTCTGATTGGCCGAAAAACGACGCATAACCGCACGAACTTTGTTCGGATTGGTAATAGCGAAAGCTTCGTGTTCGACAGCGTTTTTGGCTCCTTCCAAACTTTCGGAAGCGACAACGCCCAACCATTTGTTAACGACCAATTCTTCGTTTTTAAAGCGATCATAGAAATCGGCAACGACCGGTTTGCCCGATTCCATACCGGCGGCAACGCTCATCGCCGCGAAACGATCGGTCATATTGTTAGCGGCTTCATACTGAGCCGTCACGCGTTCGGCATATTCAGGTTTTTCCGTCGAAGCCAAATAAGCCAGCGCTTTATTTTTCAACGCTCGTTCTCCGGCGTCTTTGGCAACCGGTTCAAACGGCTTTTGAACATTTAATTCATCATAAACGCGGACCAGATCGCCTTCGAATTTCTGAACAAACGCATCGGAAACCATTTTGCGCGCTTTGGCAATCGCGTCGACATCAACGACATCCATCTGGTCGGCAATGTATTTTTCGCTGGGCAAATCCAAAGCCTTTGCGACAAACGCCTTGTCCAAAGACGGATCTTTTAAATAAGATCCCAGAGCATTCAAATAACCTTCGTCAACTTCAGGTTCTTTTCCGGCCTGAATATCCTTGACCATTCCGATCATTTTCTGAACGCCGTACTGCTGAGCCGCATCCCAACGGTTGAACAAATCGGAATCATGCGCCATCAAATGAGCCCGTTCGGCATCCGTGTAATCCATATGGAAATTAATCGGAGCGGTAAAGTCGCGATTCGCGGACAAAACGGGTTTTTCCTTGACGTTAACAAACGTAAAGGTCGCTTCGTCCTTGTCTAAAATCATCACGCGGGAAGTTCCCTGAGCTTCTTTTTCATCAGCCAACTGCAACGGCATATCCTTGCCGTCTTTGCCCAACAAGCCCATTTCCATCGGAATGACAAACGGCAATTTCGTATCTTGTCCCGGTGTCGGCTTTGTCGCCTGACGCAGTTTCAGGGTATAGATCTGATTCTTTTCGTCATAAACGCCTTCGGCAAAAACGGACGGCGTTCCGGCCTGAGAATACCAACGTTTGAATTGAGTTAAATCCTTTCCGGAAACGTCTTCCATACATTTGGCGTAATCGTCGATCGTAACGGATTTTCCGTCATTGCGCGAAAAATGCAGATCATTGGCCTGACGGAACTTTTCCTTGCCGAGCATTTTTTCATACATACGGACGATTTCCGCACCTTTGTTGTAAATCGTGGACGTATAGAAGTTGTTGATTTCGACATAGGATTCCGGACGTACCGCATGAGCCGTCGGACCGGCGTCTTCGGCGAACTGACCGGCGCGCAGACTGGAAACGTTTTCGATACGGTTGACGGAACGGGAACGCATATCACGTGAAAATTCCTGATCACGATAAACCGTCAAACCTTCCTTCAAAGAAAGATTGAACCAATCGCGCACGGTAACGCGGTTGCCGGACCAGTTGTGAAAATATTCGTGACCGACAACACCTTCGATACCGGCATAGTCGGAGTCCGTTGCCGTATTGGCGTCGGCAATCACATAGGAACTGTTGAAAATGTTCAGCCCTTTGTTTTCCATCGCCCCTTGGTTAAAGTCGGAAACGGCGACCAAGTTGAACAAATCCAAATCGTATTCGCGCCCGAACACTTTTTCGTCCCAAGCCATGGAACGCTTAATTGAATCCATGGTATAGTCCAATTTGTCCTTTTGACCTTTATTGGCATAAACGCCCAAAGTGACTTCACGACCGGACATTGTTACAAATTTATCGTTGATGTAATCCAGATCGCCCCCGACCAAAGCAAACAAATAAGACGGTTTCGGGAACGGGTCGTTCCATGTAACGGCCGTTCTGCCGTCAGTCATTTTTTCTTCTTTAATCAGGTTACCGTTAGACAACAAACACGGTAATTTTTCCTTATCGGCGCGCAGGGTCGTCGTGAAAACGCTCATGACGTCGGGATGATCCATGTAATAGGTGATACGGCGGAATCCTTCCGGTTCGCACTGCGTACAGAACATGCCGTTGGAAACGTACAAACCTTCCAGTTTCGTATTGGCTTTCGGATGAATTTCCGTACCGATGGACAATTCGAATTCTTTAGGCGGATTTAAAATCGTCAACCCTTTATCGTCAACGACATATTCTTCCGGTTTCAAAGGGCGACCGTCAATCGCAATTCCCGTCAAGGTCAATTCGTCGCCGTCCAAATGCAACGGGCGAACCTCACCGGTCGAAGCGTCATAATCGCTTTTGATTTTCAGGGTCGAAGCGACTTGCGTATTTTCTTCATCCAAATCGAAATCCAAATGAACGGATTCAATTTTATAATCCGGTTTTTTGTAATCCTTTAAATGTTTGACTTTCGGTGAATTTTCAGCCATTTGATTTTCCTGTTACAGGTTAAAAGTTGTCTAAATCCTGTCCATATTACTCAGTTTTTTTGTCCAGAACAAGCAAAAAAAACATTTAAATTTGTTTTTTTAAAACGTGATAAAAAGCTTGAAATCCCTTTTAAATTTGAAAATAAAAAGCCTTGTTCCCGTCGCGTACAAAAAAAACGCCGCCTTTAAGAAAAAAGCGGCGTTTCCTGAGACAATTTTTTTAACATTCCAGTGATTTGGAAACCAGTTCGTAAACGTTCTTGGACAGTCCCTTTTTATTCAGCACTTTTTCCAAAGCCGACTTCATCAAAGCCTGACGTTTTTCGTCAAAACGTTTCCAACGCATCATCGGACGCACCATGTGACACGCCATCTGCGGATTGAATTCATCAACCGTAATCGCCATTTCGGCGGCCAAAGCGTATCCCGATCCGTCAGCCTTGTGGAATTCCGGCTGATTATAAGCAAAGCCGCCCATAACGGAACGCAGTTTATTCGGATTTTTGATGTCAAATGCAGGATGAGCCAACAATTTGCGCACGACGTCAACCGCATCGGGACGATCGGCACAAGCGCAAGAAAACAGCCACTTATTCACAACGCCGGCGTCATTTTTATTCTGCTGATAGAAATCTTCCAAAATTTCATCGCGTTTCGGATCTTTGGAATTCGAACAGATGTTCATTGCCGCCAACTTATCGGACATATTGTCCGCATTGAAATATTGCCGTTGCACCATTTGATCGATTTCTTCGATTTCCAGATTGCCTAAAAAAGACAAAGCCATATTCTTCAACGAACGCTTGGCGGCGTCTTCGGTCGTAAATTGATACGGCCTGTCGCTGATATCGTTTTCATGATAAACGTCCAGCAATTCCTGCTTATAACGGGCGGCGATCGTTTTTTTGATCAAAGCGCGCACGACGTGAATCGCATCGACATCGACAACGTCCATTTTATCCGCCATATAATTTTCCTGCGGCAAAGTAATCAAACGCGCAACATAGGCCGGATTTAAGGTCTTGTCCGTCAAATATCCGCCCCACAACTTAATGTATTCTTCGTTCAAAACCGGCTCTTTTTCACCGTTCTGGACGGCTTTAATCATTTGCATCATCAGTTTGATCGCATATTGCTGCGACGCGTCCCAACGATTGAACAAATCGGAATCATAGCGAGACTGATGCAGACGTTCTTCATCCGTGTAATCCATAACGAAATGAATCGGCGCAGTAAAATCGCGATTAGCCGACAAAACGGGTTTTTCTTTAACATTCACAAACGTAAATGTCGCCTCTTCCTTATCCAAAACCAAAATACGCGATGTACCCTGCGGCTCCGCTTCACCGGCCAGCTGTAAAGGCATATCCTTGCCGTCTTCGCCAATCAAACCGACCCCTAAAGGAATCACAAACGGCAGCTTTTCAGGTTGATTCGGCGTCGGTTTTGTTTCCTGTTTCAGCGTTAAAACGTATTGTTTTTTCTGTTCGTCGTAATCGGCCGTCGCCGTAACGACAGGCGTTCCCGCCTGCGAATACCAACGTTTGAACTGCGTTAAATCGGCGTGATTGAAATCCTCCTGACATTTGGCAAAATCATCTATCGTCACCGCCTGACCGTCATGACGCGTAAAATACAAAGAACAGCCTTTCAAGAAATTATCCAGACCGAACAGCTTTTCGTACATACGGATGACTTCGGCCCCTTTATCGTAAACGGTCGCCGTATAATAGTTGTTGATTTCCAAATAAGATTCCGGACGCACCGAATGAGCCAAAGGACCGGCGTCTTCGGGAAACTGACGGGTACGCAGATCAAACACGTCGTTGATGCGGTTCAACGCGCGCGAATGCATATCGCGTGAAAATTCCTGATCGCGGTAAACGGTAAATCCTTCTTTCAGCGACAGGTTAAACCAGTCGCGTGCCGTTACGCGGTCACCCGACCAGTTATGGAAATATTCATGTGCGATAACGCTTTCGACATGCGCAAAATCGATGTCCGTTCCGACCCGTTTGTTTACCAAAGCGCAAGACGTATTAAAAATATTCAGCCCTTTATTTTCCATCGCCCCCATATTGAAATAGGACACGGCAACGATATTGAACAAATCCAAATCGTATTCCAAACCGAAAACGTCTTCATCCCATTTCATTGCACGCTTTAACGATTCCAAAGCAAAAGAGGCCTGATCTTCGCATCCGTGTTCAACATAGATGCCCAGTTTAACTTCACGTCCCGATTTGGTCGTATACGAATCATGCAGGGACGCCAAATCCCCGCCGACGATGGCAAACAGATAGCACGGTTTTTTAAACGGATCGTGCCATACGACCATATGTTTGCCGTTTTCCAAATCCTTGGCTTCGATCGGATTGCCGTTTGACAACAAAACGGGATATTTCCGTTTATCCGCGATCAAAGTCGTCGTAAAACTGCTCATCACGTCGGGGTGATCCAGATAATAGGTAATGCATCTGAATCCTTCGGGTTCGTTCTGAGTGCAAAGCGTACCGTTCGAATAATACAGCCCCTCCAACCTTGTATTGGCTTTCGGATGAATCAACGTACGGACTTCCAACGTAAATTTTTCGGGCGGATTGAATACGGTCAAGGATTTTTCGGTTACTTCGTACTCATTTTCATCCAAAGAACGCCCGTCCATTTTTATTGATTTAAACGTCAGATGATTTCCATCCAGCACCAGCGGACGCACGCCGTCTTTTACATTATAATCGGAGGAAATTTCCAAAGTCGACGTAACCAACGTATCGTCTTCGTCCAAATCGAAAACCAGATTGATCGAATCAATTTTAAAATCCGGTTTTTTATAATCTTTCAAATATTTCATCTGCGGCTTATCGGCCGTTTTTATTTCAGACATACCTATCCTCTTTGCTAAGTTCGTTATCTTATTACTTAGCGTTTTTTTCTGCTAAATCAAGGAAAATAAAAGTTTATTTCAGACGAATGGTGCGACAGTAATACGGTTCGTCCCCGTAACGGTTTTTACCGATCGATCCTTTGGCAAAGCATAAATACAAACAAAAGACATTTGCCAATCCCAACAATACCGTTAGAACGGCGATCATTGTCGTTCCGATAAAGGCAAAGTTCAAGACACGAGCTTGAATCAACAGCACAAAAACGGCCAACGACAACGTAAACACCAACCAAAAGGAGGAAGCCCCCGAATCATGAAATCGCTTGATCAGAACGGCGGCGAAAATAAAACAAATCAACAAACCACCCGCCGTAAAAAAGAACGGGTAACCGGCCAAAGCCGCGCACATCGCCGGCAAAGGCAACAACAACAAAGCCGCGACAACGAAACAAACCAACTGGAAACGCGAAACGCGGCCGCGGAATGAAAACAAGAACCAAAACAGCCAATCAAGCTTCGACTTTAACGGGGTGGATAAAACATAAATTTCGACAGCGGCTTTTTCTTTGATTTCAAAGTCAACACGCGTTCCTTCCAAGGGAATACTGCCGCGACAAGCCTGTGTTTTAAATTCATAACGAATTCCGTCATCTCCTCTGATAACGCCCGAATCCGATTTTAAATCGATTTCCAGAACTATGCCTTGCATCTTTTCCCCCCTTTAAAATAAGTATTGCTTTTTTTTTAAATTCCCTGCCTGATGATATTCAGAAAGGCGTTAAGTAATGAATGTAACCGAAAAATTGGCAAAATGGTACGAAAAAAACGGAAGGGATCTGCCTTGGCGCGTCAAAGGCGGCGCCCATAAAAACCCGTACGAAGTCTGGATATCGGAAATAATGTTACAACAAACAACGGTAAAAACCGTCATTCCTTACTATGAACGTTTTTTAAAACGCTTCCCGACCGTTCGGGATTTAGCCGAGGCCGACATTGACGACGTTTTATTGCTTTGGCAGGGCTTGGGCTATTACACGCGCGCCAGAAAACTGCACGAATGCGCCAACGTTTTGATGACCCGATATGACGGTAAATTTCCCGCCGACAGACAGCAGTTGTTAAGACTGCCGGGAATAGGCCCCTATACTTCGGCCGCCATAGCCTCGTTCGGTTTCAACTTGCCCGAAGCCGTCGTCGACGGCAATGTCATTCGCGTTCTAACCCGCTTAAAGGGATGGGACCGTCCGGTCACGGAAATATCGGCATCCGTCAACGCACTGGCCGACGAATTAACCAAACAATCCGCCTGCCCGGCCGACCACGGCTCTGCCATTATGGATTTAGGAGCGGGCGTTTGCACGCCTCATACCCCTTTATGCCCGTTTTGTCCGCTGAACGAAGACTGTGTCAGTTATAAAAAAGGTCTGACGGAAACGATCCCCAACATCTCCAAATTAAAAAAAGACGTCAAAAAGGGATTCGTTTTCTGGATAGAAAACCAATCGGGAGAAGTATTAATCCGTAAACGAACCGAAAAAGGATTGCTGTCCGGTTTGACCGAATTACCGTGGAATACGGATGAAACTTTTTTATTCGATGCCGATTGGCAAATTACGGATAAAATCGTTAAACACGTTTTTACGCATTTTGATCTGACTCTTCAACTGGTCAAAACACAAATCAACGCCCTGCCCGACGGCATTGACGGATTTTTCACCGCTCCCGAAAATTTCAAAAATTATCCTTTTTCAACATTAATGAAAAAAGTTATAAAAAAAGCATAGAAAATCTCTTATTTTTCCGTATTCAAAAAAAAGTTTGACAAATCAATCTTTTTTCCTTACCTTTCAAAAAAGTTTGAGAAGGCAAACTTATGTCGGAAAAATTTACATCAATGCAACAAGCCGTTACATATATGCATAACGCCTATAATCGAGGCGGAAAGTATCTGGTTGACGGCAAACCGAAATATACGGCGCATGCCGTTCGCATGGAAGACGAACACGGTCTTACGGAGATTGCAGGCCGTTATAAATTTGTTGACGGCAAAGAAGCCGCTTTTGCCGAATACGACTATCGCAAGGCGTTTCAAAAATACTCAATCGCAACCGAATTCATGAAATCGGACAACATTTACTGCCGTCAAGCCGGAGACTCCTTAAAAGAAGAGTTGCCTCAGGCATTAGAGTCCATAAACAACGAAATTAACAAACTGTCGGTTTTAAATCCCGAATTAAACGGATTGAATTACGATAGGCGCAATGTTACGGAAGCTTATCGCGCCTTAATCGGGATCACGTCACAATATAACGTCGATGACATTAACGCTTATCTGCACAATGTTCGTGTCGGTTCAAAAAACATAGACGTATTGAATCGTGCCGAAAAAATAAAAAAAGAAACGGGTATTCGTTTCGGTTGGCAACCTGCGGCAAAGACGCTTGACAAGATTGAAGCCCAGTTAAAAGAGAAATTTTTATCGAAACAAAAACAAACCGCCATACAAAAAGAATTTTTAAACAAAATCAAAGCAAGATGATTTTTGACTTCCTCCAAGAAGTATGACGGGGAAAAGACCGGCTTGTCCGGTCTTTTTTCTTGAAACGGCAAACGGGAGCATTTTGAGCAAAGCGTGACGAACCGACTTTGTTTTTAAACCGATTTTAGAGAGACTGGCGGCAGGAACGATGAAGCGAAAAAGCGTAAGCGTACAAAAGGTACGTGCGCATTTTGAGCAAAGCGTGACGAACCGACAGTCCTATAAAATCGCGTTTATCGCATAAAATCGGAACGGATCTGATCCGACAGATTTGCCGTAAATCCGATGAAATCCGTCAAAAAATCATGCAAAGTCCGCTCTTTTAAAATACCGGCCAAAGTTCCGGTATGCAGAAAGGCATATTCTTGCGAAGCGATACGCAATGATTTTGAATCGGAACGCAAAGTCCCCAAACTGGCGACGATTTCGCCATAAGCGCTGTGCATGGAACGCGGAAAAACGGGACTGAAAATAAGCATTTCTGCGATTTTAGCCGGAACGGGAGCTTCCTTGTAAATACTGCGGTAAGCATGCCACCCCCCGACGGATAAGCATTTCGCCCCATTGATAATAATCAATCAGCCCCTTATCCGCGGCATTCGGCGGCAACAAAATATGATACTTCACATCCAATAATCGCGCGGTAAAATCGGCGCGTTCGATATAAGTTCCCATTTTGGCGAATTGAAACGCGTCGTCGTAAACCATCATGGAAACCGTTTGACCGCGAAACAATTCCGTCCGGTCTTTGACCCATTCGAAAAATTCCCTGAAACCGGTTCGTTCCAAAGAATCATAATAAAGCCCCTGCAATTCGATCCATGTCGTATTAATGCTTTGAAACATATCTTCGGGTAAAATACTGCGTTCGGAACGCGTATTTTCCCGACAAGCCTTGATACAAGAAAAAACGCTGGACGGATTATCCTGATCAAAAATCATAAAATTAAGAACGTTTTTAGACGTTAATTGATCATACTTCGCCTTAAAGCCGTCGATTTGTCCGGAAATCGTTAAAATCGGATCCCAGCCAACCCCGCCGCCCGGCAATTGTTCCATACGATAGGCCGCTTCCAGCAAACGCACGATATCCTGAGCGCGTTCAACCATACGAGCCATCCAGTAAATATTATCCGCCGTTCTGCTTAACATGATCGATCTCCTTACGCGCCTAAAACCCAAGTATCTTTTGTTCCGCCGCCCTGCGAGGAATTAACGACCAGCGACCCTTCGCGCAAAGCGACGCGGGTCAACGCCCCCGGCACGACAACGACCTTATCCGGATTTTGCATCAAAGCATACGGCCGCAAATCGACATGACGCGGGGCGAGTCCTTCCGCCTGCAAAGTCGGACACGACGACAGAGCCAACGTCGGCTGCGCAATGTAATGATCCGGATTTTCTTTGATTTTTCCTTTAAATTCCTCGATTTCGGACTTGGTGGCCTTCGGGCCGATCAACATGCCGTAACCGCCGGAACCGTGCGTTTCTTTAATCACCAGTTCGTCGATATGTTCCAAAACATATTTGCAATCGTCCGGCTTTGCCAAAGTATACGTCGGTACGTTTGACAGAATCGGTTTTTCGCCCAAGTAAAACTCGATCATCTGCGGGACATACGGATAAACGGCCTTGTCATCACCGACGCCGTTTCCGATCGCGTTTGCCAACGTGACGTTCTTTTTCATCGCCGCACGATACAACCCCGGACAGCCTAAAAGAGAATCTTTTCTGAACACTTCGGGATCCAGGAATTTATCGTCAATGCGGCGATAAATCACATCAACCTTTTCCGGCCCGTCAATCGTACGCATATAAACGCAATCATCCGAATCGACAAACAGATCCTGCCCCGTTACCAACTCGACCCCCATTTCGGACGCCAGAAAAGCGTGTTCGAAATAAGCGCTGTTGTATATACCGGGCGTAAATACGACCGCTCGGGGATTTTCAACGCCTTCGGGCGCCGAAGCCGTCAAAGTCTTTTTTAATTCCTGCGGATAATGGTTAACCGGCAACACGTTGTATTCTTTAAACAAATCCGGAAACAGGCGCATCATGACTTCGCGGTTTTCCAACATATAGGATACGCCGGACGGGCAACGCATATTGTCTTCCAGAACAAAAAAATTGTCCTGATCGACACGCACGATATCAATACCGGAAATATGCGTATGAACATTGTTCGGAGGAACGAATCCCTCGACTTCCGCCGTATATTCTGAATTTTTCAAAATCAAATCCTGCGGAATGATTCCTGCCTTTAAGATATCGCGTTCGCCGTACACGTCCTGCAAAAAACGGTTCAAAGCTTTCACGCGCTGACAAATCCCCGCGTTCAGTTTTTCCCATTCGGCATTGGCGATAATTCTGGGGATCGGATCAAACGGAATCAAACGTTCCACTCCGGTTTGTTCCCCGTAAACGGCAAAGGTAATTCCCATACGACGAAACAAAATATCCGCCTGTTTATTACGCTGCACCAAAGTTTCCGCCGGTTGAGAATTCAACCACCGGTCATAAAGAGCGTAAGCCCGTGACAAAGAACCGTCCGTTCCTATCATTTCATCATAAGAACGGGGCGTATAAAAAGCTCCGCCGGTGCGGCCGTCTTTCGAAACATCGGACATATAAGGCGTTCCTCCTGATTTGCTTTAAACGAAAAGATATTATATGTTAGTTTGTTCTTAATCAAATTTTATGAGAATATTTTTTAATCGTTATTCGATCTTATATAGGCATAAAAATGAAAAAAACGGCGCTTTTCTTTATTTTGACAACTCTTTGTTCCTGTACGCGGATTATTGTTCCGGGAACGAACGAAACAATCATTCTGCAACAACCCGTCACACGCGAGGTTTTCTACTGCGAATCGGACGAATACGTTTCCGCGGCCGTTTGCGCCGCCGAACTGGAAGAAATGGGGTTTGTCAGACTGACGGACAAATCCGTCTTCCCCGGAAAAGACGATTTATTGCAAAAAGGATCTTATCCGCCGCGGCGTTACCGTGACAATCAAAGCATCCCGCGCTGGTAATCATAATGGTTGCGCGTATATCCACGGTCGCGTTCAAAGGGATTGACGTCCTGCCCATTACGGCGGAAGTTCACATCGCCAACGGTTTACCCGCTTTTACCATCGTCGGCCTTCCCGACAAAGCCGTCGGCGAAAGCAAAGAACGCGTCCGCGCGGCGATGAGCTCCATCGGTTTGGCCTTACCGTCCAAACGAATTACGGTCAATTTGGCCCCTGCCGACGTTATCAAAGAAGGTTCGCACTTCGATCTGCCGATTGCCGTCGGTTTATTGTGTGCCACGGGAGTTATCCCCGCAGAACAATTCGATGCTTTGTGCGTTATGGGCGAATTGGGATTGGACGGCAGAATCGCTTCTGTTTCAGGTGTTTTGCCCGCCGCGGTCTCGGCAACGGCTCAAAACCAAGGTTTCGTCTGTCCGCCTGTGCAGGCATCCGAAGCCGCTTGGTCGGGGAATAAAAACATTATTGCGCCGGCGACTCTTTCCGAATTGATTTTATGTTTTAAAGAAGGAAAAACTTTACCGCAACCTGTTCCCGGCAATATAGAGACCCCGAGCGCTTTTGCCGATTTAAAGGAAATCAAGGGACAGGAAAATGCTAAAAGAGCGGCGGAAATAACGGCGGCAGGCGGACATAATTTATTGATGATCGGTCCGCCCGGATCCGGCAAATCAATGTTGGCGGCACGTATCCCCGGATTATTACCCCCCTTGACAACCAAAGAAATCTTAGAAGTCAGCATGATTCACTCTGTCGCGGGACTGTTGCATAACGGACGTTTGATAACGCAGAGACCTTTCCGTTCTCCGCATCATTCGGCATCAATGCCGGCTTTGATCGGCGGCGGACAAAAAGCGCGGCCGGGAGAAGTTTCCTTAGCCCATAAAGGTATTTTGTTTTTGGATGAACTGCCTGAATTTTCACGTATCACGCTTGATTCGCTGCGCCAACCGTTGGAAGCGGGCGAAGTATCCGTCGCCCGCGTCAGCATGCATGTCACTTATCCGGCACAATTTCAGCTGATTGCGGCAATGAATCCGTGCCGATGCGGTTATCTGGGTGTGAACGGTCAGGAATGTTCCCGTGCTCCCAAATGCGCCGAGGAATATCAGGCGAAAATTTCGGGACCTTTGTTCGACAGAATCGATTTGCATGTCGAAGTTCCCGCCGTCATGCCGTGGGATATGACCAAAGCGCAAAGCGGCGAAAGCTCTGCCGTTGTTGCCGCCCGCGTTAAAGAAGCTTTGGACAGACAGAATCGGCGTTATGAAAAAACGGTTCCAGATTCGGGAATAACGAAAAATGCCGAAGCATCGGGCGCTATCTTGGAACAAACCGTTCAATTAACGACGAACGCTTCCGATTTATTGATCAAAGCAGCGGAAAAAATGCGCTTGTCCGCCCGCGGATATCATCGTGTTTTGCGTGTTGCCCGTACAATCGCCGATTTAGCCGGAACCGACGATGTTTTACCGGCTCATGTTGCAGAAGCTTTATCCTATCGCCGCATTGTTCACGGCAAAGAATAAAAGGGGAAAACAAATGAATCAGGGAAAAGAACGTTCTTTGAATGCACCGCTGATTTTAGTCGTTGACGACGACACACGTCTGCGCAAACTGTTGCAAAAATTTTTATCCGAAAACGGTTTTCGCGTATTTTCGGCAGCCGATACGATTGATGCCGACGAAATGATGTCTTGGTACGCTTTTGACTTGTTAGTCGTTGACGTTATGATGCCCGGTGAAACGGGGATTGAATTTACCAAACGCTTGCGCGGATCGGGTCAAAACGTTCCCGTTTTGATTTTAACGGCAATGGGGGAAGCCGACGACCGGATTTCCGGTCTGGAATCCGGAGCGGACGACTATTTGCCGAAACCTTTTGAACCGCGGGAATTATTGTTGCGTATCAACAGCATTCTACGCCGTGTTATGAGCAAACCGCCGGAAAAACAAAAAGCGGAAGTCAAATTCGGGAACCACCGTTACGACTTGGACGAACATGTTTTATACTGCGGATCGGAACGCGTTCGCCTGCCTTTGGCAGAAGCGGCCTTGTTGCAATTATTGGCCGAACGCGCGGGTCAAGACATTTCCCGCGAAGAATTGGCGCAAAAAACAGGCAACGAAACGAATTTGCGTACCATAGACGTACAAATCACCCGTTTGCGTCGAAAAATCGAACCGGACGCGGGTACGCCGCGTTACATTCAAACCATCAGAGGAAAAGGGTATTCCCTGATTCCGGATTAAGGAACGCAAAACATGACTTCTTCTTTTAAAGACCTTGTTCGTCATTATCGTTTACGTTTTCTGCCGCGCCGATTATGGACACGGGCAATTTTAATTCTGGTTTTGCCCGTCGTTCTGATTCAAACGGTCAGCGGCGTCTTATTTTATGACAACCATTGGCAAAACGTCAGCCGCCGTCTGGCATTGGGAATCGTATCAGACATTAAAAACGCTTTCGCGTTATATGAAGCTTTTCCGTCGGAAGAAGACAGAAAGACCATTGTCGACGCATTCAGAAGCTCTGCCGAATTGGATATTCGTTTTTTGGAACCGCAGGAAAAACCCGAAAAAATTATAATAAAAACCGATAATAAAACCGCCAAACTGATCCCGGCGTTACAAACTTTGGGCTATCCGTTCAGTTTACGCGACCTGACCAAAGAACGCAGTCTTTTGATCACTTTCTATCGGCCGGAATATACGGCGGAAGTTTTATTGCCTTATAAAAAGTTTTTTTCATCGACGACTTACGTTTTCGTGTTGTGGGTTTTATTTTCTTCACTATTGTTCACCGGCATTGCCATTTTGTTTTTGCGTAATCAGATCAGACCCGTTTTACGACTGGCGGAAGCGGCCAAAAACTTCGGCATGGGGCGGGATACGGATCACTTCAAACCCGAAGGAGCGACCGAAGTCAGACAAGCGGCGTTGTCTTTTCTGCAGATGCGCGACCGTATTCGCCGACATATTGAAGAACGCACCCGAATGTTGGCCGGAGTTTCTCATGACCTGCGTACGCCGCTGACGCGTATGCGTCTGCAATTGGCGATGATGGACAAAGACGAAAACATCGAAAACCTGCAGGAAGACGTTGCCGAAATGGAACATATGGTCAACGGTTATCTGGACTTTGCCCGCGGCGAAGGTAAAGAAAAAATAGAATCGACGGATATCGGCAAATTGATCGCGGACACTTTGGCCGGCCTGCACAAAAACGGATTATCCGTACAATTTATTTGCAATTCGTCCCTGATAATGGACATCCGGCGCAACGATTTCAAACGTTGTTTGTGGAATCTGGTTTCAAATGCCGGACGGTACGGCACGTTAATCAATGTAACGATGACGGTCGCCGACAAAATGTTGGAAATCGACGTGGAAGACAACGGCCCCGGCATCCCTGCGGAAAAGCGCGATGACGTATTCAAAGCGTTTTACCGTCTAGATGAATCACGCAATTCCGAAACAGGCGGCATCGGTTTGGGATTGACGATCACTCGCGACATCGTCGTTGCTCACGGCGGTAAAATCTATATGGCGGACAGTCCCTTGGGCGGATTAAAAGTCGTTATGCTGTTCCCGATTTAAAATCACGATTGTTTTGTTCGAAAAAGACTATCTCTTTTTTTTAAATTCGAGTACACTCCTGATGTTTCGGAATCGCTGTTGGTTCTTTTTACTTAATATAGAGGTAAGGTAATGCAGACAAATTATACACCTGAAAAAACCCAAAACGAAAAATTGATTTCCTGGGTTGAAAAAATGGCCGAATTGTGCCAACCCGACGCCGTTCATTGGTGTGACGGCTCCAAAGAAGAAAACGATGCTTTGTGCGATTTATTGGTCAAAAAAGGCACATTCATCAAATTGAACGAAAAGAAACGCCCGAACAGTTACCTTGCCCGTTCCAATCCGTCCGACGTCGCTCGCGTCGAAGCTCGCACCTTCATTTGCGCGGAACGCGAAATCGATGCGGGTCCGACCAACAATTGGGCAAATCCAAAGGAAATGCGCGAAAAATTAAACACATTGTTCAGCGGTTGCATGAAAGGCCGCACGATGTACGTCATTCCGTTTTCGATGGGGCCGTTGGGATCTCATATCGCGAAAATCGGCGTTGAAATCACCGATTCGCCTTATGTTGTCGTCAATATGGCCATTATGGCGCGCACCGGTCAGAAAGTTTTGGACATTTTAGGCAAAGACGGCGCATTCATTCCGTGCATTCATTCCGTCGGTATGCCGTTGGAAGACGGCAAAGCGGACGTTGCCTGGCCGTGCAATCCGGAAAACACCTATATCACCCATTTCCCCGAAACACGCGAAATCTGGTCGTTCGGTTCGGGTTACGGCGGCAATGCTTTGTTGGGCAAGAAATGTCTGGCCTTGCGTATCGCGACCGTTCAGGCGCGTGACGAAGGCTGGTTGGCGGAACATATGTTGATCGTCGGCATTGAAAACCCGCAAGGGGAAAAAACCTATCTTTCCGCCGCTTTCCCCAGCGCCTGCGGCAAGACAAATTTGGCGATGTTGATTCCTCCCGCCGAATTCAAAGGATGGAAAGTATGGACCGTCGGTGACGATATCGCCTGGATCAAACCGGGGAAAGACGGACGCGTTTACGCGATCAACCCCGAAGCCGGCTTCTTCGGCGTTGCTC
>JAZNBT010000159.1:0-9049 GCA_045587165.1 Alphaproteobacteria bacterium
ACTGCCAACTTTTGAAGCTGCCTGCGCCGCCGTTCGCCTTCATTCCCGCGCAGCCGAAGCCGCCGGTCAAAATCTGATTGCAGAAGACATCATTGCCTGTTTAAAATAAACGCATGTATATTTTTTATTTATTGCGTCATAAATTCTGGGTGATGTATTACTGCTTTAAACACGGGCTGTTTTGGCGGGGTATTGTGCACGATTGGGACAAACTTTTGTTGCCGTCCATGCTGTATGTTTACGCAAAATATTATCCGCAGATTCGCAAAATCCGCGATACGTCTGGCAATTATGACCCCTGTTCGGCTCCCGAAGATTATCAAAAAGCGATTCTCGAACACTTTAACCGTTCAAGACATCATTGGCAGCATTGGATATTAGCCAACGGTGTTTCCTATAAAGCTCTGGACATGACAGAAACGGATGTTCGCGAAATGATTTGCGACTGGGCGGCGGCCGGTCGTACAAGAATGAGGAAGAAATGGACGAAAGACCAAGTGCGGGCATTTTTTAACAATACCCGCGATAAAATGGTCTTTTCGGAAAGATCAATTAAACTGATTGAAAAAAATCTGGATTCTATGGGGTGGTAATTGCTTTAACGGCCGATCCCGATATAATCAAACCCCAACCGTTCGGCTTCCGCTTTATTCAACAGATTACGTAAATCGACGATTTTCGGCGCTTTTAACAACGATTTGATTTTTGTCAGATCCAATGTTTTAAAGTCCGTCCATTCCGTCAACACGGCCAGAACATCGGCGCCTTTCGCCGCTTCAAAAGCGTCGGCGGCATAATTGATTTTATCGCCAACCAATTTCTTAGCCGTTTCCATCGCCTTCGGATCATAAGCCGTGATTTCAACGTCGCGTTTTAACAATTCACCGATAATTTCCATAGCGGGGCTTTCTCGACAGTCGTCGGTCCCCCCTTTGAACGCCAACCCTAAAACAGCAATTTTCGGCCGGTCGATTCCTTTAACCGCATTTAAAATCCGTTCAGCCATCTGCGTTTTACGAGCATCATTTTGCCGAATCGTCGTTTCGATCAAAGACATTTCAACGCCATAACCTCTTGCCATATACGCCATGGCATTCGTATCCTTGGGAAAACAAGAACCGCCGTATCCCGGTCCGGGGTTTAAAAACTTTGCCCCGATACGCGTATCCATTCCCATACCCTTGGCGACTTCATAGACATCCGCACCGGACTGTTCGCAGAAATTAGCCATTTCATTGATGTAATGAATCTTCATCGCCAAAAAAGCATTGGAGGCATACTTGATCGTTTCGGATGAACGACGCTTAACAAACAGCATGTGCGCTTTGCCCCCGAACGGCTCATACAATTCTTTGATTTTATCTGCAGCCCGATCGGTGTTTGCTCCGACAATAATTCTGTCCGGATTGAAAAAGTCATGCACGGCGAAACCTTCGCGCAAAAATTCCGGCAAAGAAACAACGTCAAAGTCCGCTTGAGGATTGACCTGCCTGATCATTTCCTCAACAATGTCGCCCGTACCGACGGGAACGGTCGATTTATTGGCAACGACGGTATAGCCCGTCAAATACAAAGCCAACTCACGCGCGGCGGCATGAATATACTGCATATCCGCCTCTTTGGTAACGGGATGCGGAGGCGTTCCGACCGCCAAAATAACGATATCGGCGTTTTCGACGCCTTCTTTCATATCGGAGGTAAACTTTAATTTGCCCGAAGCGACGTTTTTATGAAACAGATCTTCCAATCCGTCTTCAAACAAAGTGATTTGTCCGGCCTTCAACGCGTTGATTTTTTCCGCGACGGCATCAATGCACACGACATCATGTCCCAATTCCGCCAAACCGACACCGGTCGGCAACCCGACATACCCCGTTCCGATAATTCCGACTTTCATGTAACCATTCCCGAAATTTGATAAAACATAACTTTAAACATTAGGTTATACGTTTTTCCGCGCCAGTGTGCAAACTTTTTCTATAAAAGATAATCCTTGCACAAAAAAGCCCCCGCCCGTAAAATAAACGGAAAAATCAACCGTTCAATAAAGGAGAAACGCTTTGTTGAAAAAAAGATTGTTTTTATCTCTGAGTGCCATTTGTTTTTCGGCTTATTCCGCCGGCGCGGACACGATCGTTTCTCAAGACGCCGTAAAGTCTTTAAACGTCACCGTTTACAACAACGGACTGGGATTAATCAAAGACAGCCGTTCCATTGATTTAAAAGAAGGCGAAAACATTCTTTCTTTTCAAGGTGTTTCCGCCCAAATTCAACCGGAAACGGCTTTATTTGAAGGAAACGGATTAAAAGTCCGCGAACAAAATTTCAATTTTGATCTGTTATCGCGGGAATCTTTGTTGCGCAAATTTTTAGGAAAAGACATTCAAGTCATCGAAACGCATTATATCAGCGGCAAAAAAACAATCGAAAACGCCAAAGTCCTGTCCGTTGACGCGGGATTGGTTTTAAAAATCGGCGACAGAATTGAAACGGATTACAGCGGACGTTTGATTTTTCCTGACATTCCGGCCAATTTGTATGATCAGCCGACATTAACGATCAATGTTGCGGCCGATAACGCCGGAAAACGCGATGTCGAATTGAGCTATTTGACAAACGGTTTGACTTGGCGCGCCGATTACGTCGCCGAATTGAACGATGCCGAAGATACGTTGAATTTAAACGGTTGGGTTACGCTGACAAACACGTCCGGAATTGCTTATAATAACGCGGACATTCAATTTGTCGCGGGATCCGTCAATCGCGTCCGACCGTCCCCGACAGCCAGACCGATGATGATAAAAGCCGCCCGAAATATGGCGGTAATGGATGCCGCGACGGAATCCATGGCTGAAGAACAGCTGATGGATTATCATTTATATTCTTTGGGCCGCAAAACGGATATAGCGTCCAATCAGACAAAACAATTGGCATTGCTGTCGGCTTCGGGCGTAAAAGTCAAAAAAGAATACAAATTTTCCAATATCGTTCCCGCTTACAGGGGACGCGGCAGTTCCGGCGAATTCGATTCGCGCAACGCGGACGTCGTTCTGCAAATGCAAAACGACAAAGCGTCCAATCTGGGAATATCTTTGCCAAGCGGCATCATCCGTGTTTACAAAGCGAACTCTAAACAAAACATGTTTTTTGTCGGCGAAGACAGAATCAATCACGTTCCGGAAAACGGTAAAATCAAGCTTAATCTGGGCAACGCTTTTGACGTAACGGCGCAAGGCAAAGAAACCGCTTACACATCTTTTTCGGACAAAGCTTACGAAGCCGGATACTCTTTAACCTTTAAAAACGCCAAAGACACCCCCGTTAAAATCACGTATCGTCAGGACTTTTCGTATCAATGGACGATCACGGATTCTTCCGTTACGTACAGTTCTCCGACGGCTCGTCAGGCGGAATGGATTGTTGAAGTTCCGGCAAAAGGGCAAAAAGTTCTGAATTACACGGTTCGAGTACAAAAGTAGTAAACATTATGCTGAAACTGTTTTGTTTTGTATTTTTCTTTTCATTACCGACTGCCGCTCAGGAACGTTTAAATTGGCAGCCGTTGGAAGTCACCGTTGTCGAAGAAGAGGAAAAACATTCTTCGCCCTCCGCTTTGCAGGAAACGGCGGGACGTTTCAAAAGCCTGATGACAGAACTGAAAGAAAGCGTTGAAAAAAAAGCAAAGAAAAAAAACAGAAAAGTCGAAGCGATCAATCAGGAAACCGTTTATTCGGCGATCGTCGAAATGATCGAAACATCCTATCCCGGCGGATTGGACGCGATGTTGGATGCCAATGAAAAATTGGAAGACAACATTTACCGATTAATTTTAATGTTGCCTAAGTACGCTTATCAATATATCGGACCGTTCATTCATGAAATGCCTTATGTTTCCGACCGGATTTTAAACATTCCCGGCTTAAAAGAAACAAAAGGGAAATTCCCTACGCGAATCGCGCCGCAGATGAAAGAATATGTCAAAAAATACGGAAAATACATGTCGACGCATCTGTATCTTTATTTAATGCCGGAAGCGTGGGCAACGCCGGAACGTGAAAAATCCAAATTCAAAGGGTACAGCAAAATCATAAAAATCGACGAAAACACCAAGCCCGACGATTTATTCGTAATGAACAACAGAACATTGTTGAAAAAGCATAAAATGCTTTCTCCCGAACAATACAGAACGGGGGCCGCTTTGCAAAAAAAAGTCCGTCCGCAAACACCGGCCGATCAGGTAACCCAAACTTCCGCGCTGACGGAAGGCGATGTCGAAGCCGCTTTAGCTTCGTTTAAAAGCATTGAAGAAGCTTTCGGAAACAATCGTTTTGACGAATTTCACACGGCCTTGCGCGACATGTCGCTCAGCGATAACAATCTGATGGGTGAAATGCTAAATCCGATGCAGACGCTGGTTGATAAAATCAATCGTCTGCCGCAAAAAGAAAAATTTGCAAAAGCGATTGCCAAAAACGGTTTTACGCCTGAAAGTTGGGGGATTACCGTCGACAAAATCATCAAGGCTCGCCGAGTCGAAAATATGACACCGGCCGTTGCGCTGAATCTGGCCACATGGCGCCGGTTAAAAAAACCGCCGAAATCATTTGACGTGTTATCGCCCCATGATCGGCAGGTTTCTTGGGACAGCATCCAACTTTTTTTGGGAATGTACACATCGACGCGTGAAAACCTGCTTGCGGTAAAAAATTATGGTGATAATATCCGAAAGGTTTTTGCGACCAAAGACATGATGTTTATAGAAACGCCCGTTTACGGCATATATTAGAGGAAATTACGATGGGGTGGACAGACGAACAGGTAGAAGAACTTAAACGCCTTTGGGATAAAGGATTAACGACAGGGGAAATCGGCAAGGTTTTGGGCGTTTCCAAAAATGCCGTTGTCGGAAAGGCGCACCGTCTGGGATTGAACAGCCGCCCTTCCCCCATTCGTCGCGGTGAAGACGAAAATTCACAAAACGCGAACACGCAAACGCAACAATCCGGCGAAAAGAAAAAAGCGGCAAAAGCGGCTCCGGCGAAAAAGAACACAGAAAAAGAACAGAAAAAATTATTTACCGTCAACGATTTAACGGCCTCCTCCTGTCGTTGGCCCATCGGCGATCCGAAGGACGAAGATTTTCATTTCTGCGGCAAGGAATCTCTGCCGGATAAACCGTATTGCGCCGAGCATGCCGCGATAGCTTATGTTTCGACAAAAACGTTACGCTAAATAAATCAACGGTACAAAAATACCGTCCTAAAGAAGGACGGTATTTTTTTCTTGAATTCTTCTTCACAAAAAAACCGACGAGATATCTCGCCGGTTTTTCTGTTAAACGTAACCGAATTCGATTAACGGTATTCCCATTCAACGAAACCGTCAGCTTTAACTCCACACTCAGTGGCCGCGGCACTAATAGTCACCGGCAATAAATTCGAACTTGCACCGGTTGACGCCCACTTGTGTGAGGTGCCTGCGCCAGTTCCGTTACCGACTGTTATTGATACCAAACCGGAAGATTCGTCAGCCCCCCAGTCGGCTGTTGCCATTTTGGCGCAGGCTTCAGGAGTCAAGCCCGTGTACTTAATTTTGAATGTACGATTACCAGTTCCTACGTCGAAAGAAATTCCGCCGCCGAACGGATTCAACCCATCTGTTCCGGCAATGGATTCCTCGGTCAAAATACCCAACGCCTGAGCCTGAGTGGGTAATAAAGCAGAATACGTACGCTGTGAAGCATATAACGTTCGAATATTGGTAATGATGGTTTGGACCTGGTCCATGGCTTTGGTAACTTTAAATTTCGACATAGCCTGAGAATAACCGGCGATACCACCGACCGACAAAACGCCGACGATCGCCAGAACACCCAGCATTTCGACCATGGAACGGCCGGATTCTTGTGTATGTAAGTTTTTCATTTCAGTTCTCCTTTGTATAATCATGAGTTCAGATTAACGCGAAATTATTAATAAAACAATTCTGAAAAACATCATAAAGGCTATGACAAAAGTCATATTTGCTTTATTGATTTTTAATAAAACGGAAACTTTTTCCGGTTTCAAAATTATTCAAAGAACAATATATCAAGCGTTTTTTTATTATTCTTGCGCACTCAAAACACCGCCGCGAATAACCAGATACGGCGTATTTTCAACATCCAAGAGGCTGAATCCGACGACCTCGATTGTACAGGCCGCACATAAATCCCTGATCATTCCTTTTGAATCAATAACCACCCGAAACGTCTTATCTTCCTGTTTTACCAACAAAGAATACGGTTTATCGTCCAAATTTTTAATCGTCGCCGCATGAACGGACAAGGGCAAAAGACAAAAAAACATTACAACCGATAAAAAAAACTTTTTCATTTTCACCCTCCTTTGGGATATTTATTTTAATGTACTAAAACAATCCGTTTTATGAAAGGATTTTTATCCGGATGACAAAGGCCGACTTGTTTCGCAAACATTTTTTTTCCGATGTTTCCGCCGCCGAATGGAATAATTGGCACTGGCAGCTGGCCAATCGGCTGACGTCGTATTCTCAAATCGCGCGTGTTTTGGACTTAACGCCGGCAGAAACGGAGGCTTTACAACAAACGGACGCATTTCCGACGGCGATCACACCTTATTATGCCGCTTTATTGCAAAATTCGCCGCTTCGAAAAACGATGTTGCCTTCCATGGCCGAAAAAACGATCAGCATCGGGGAAACAAACGATCCGTTAGGCGAAGAACCTTGTCAGGCCGCCCCCGGCTTAATACATCGTTATCCCGATCGCGTTTTATTTTTAACGACACAATACTGTTCGGCTTATTGCCGATATTGTACGCGTTCCCGATTGGTCGGACGCCATGCTTTTTGTTCCGAACCGTCAAATTTAAAACAAAACTGGGAAAACGCCTTTGACTATATCCGTTCCCATCCGCAAATCCGCGATGTATTGGTTTCCGGCGGAGACCCTTTAACCATGAGCGATGACGCGCTGGATTATCTGCTGAAAAATCTGCGCACCATCAAACACGTTGAAATGATCCGTATCGGATCCAAAGTTCCCGCCGTTTTGCCGATGCGGATTACACCCCGACTAATGAAAACAATTCGCAAACATCATCCTGTTTTTTTCAGTCTGCATTTTACGCATCCCGACGAAATGACACCCGAAACGGCCAAAGCTTGCACACGCATTGCCGACGCGGGTATTCCGGCGGGATCGCAAACCGTTTTGTTAAAAGGCGTAAACGACAACGCCGAAATTTTAAAAAAACTGATGCATGCCTTATTGAAAGTCAGAGTTCGCCCTTACTATCTGTTTCAATGCGATCCGATCGCCGGATCGATGCATTTTCGCGTTCCGGTAAGCACGGGCATTGAATTAATCAACTCGTTACGCGGTCACACGTCGGGCTATGCCGTTCCGACATACGCGATCGACATTCCCGGCGGCGGCGGAAAAATTATTATCAACGATCAACGCTGTATCGGACGGGACGGAGATTTTCTGTTGTTAAAAAACTTTGAAAACGAAATTTGGCGCTATCCGGATCCGGTCAATCCGGAATAAATTATTCAATCGCTTTTTAAAGCTTTCATAAAAAAAGGGCTGAGGTATTTTACCGCAGCCCTTTTTGTTCCTGAGTTTTATCAGTTTAATTCTTTCAAATCCGTCACCAACGGCAATTTTGAAACATGACGAACCGTTGCCGAATATTCCCGAACAATCCCTTTCATCGGATTATCCCCGCCCGGTTCCGTAAATTCGGCAACAAGAACGGAAGTCGCTTCACGCAACAAAGGGCAAACTTCCGGATGGATATAATCCAGAACAATCATCTGATCGGCCGTGCGATAAAACAGAGCATGATTTTCGCCGTTAAATAAAATCTGAGGACGCTCCGGACTGCCTTCGCGCGCTTTTAAACAAAACAACAGTTCCCCGTCCGCATTTGCCAGAATATCGTAATAAGCTTCTGTTTCCACCGCCGTATGGGCCATTTCAAATCTCCGTCACGCTGTATCCGTCACAGCAAAGTTGAGCTATACTAGCATATCCTACAGTCATATCAAGAAAAAATCCTTATTTTGCAGTCCGTTGAATAGCTGCGACGGTTGTTTTCTTTTTAGTATTGTAATGACACGTGTAAGAGATTTTTGTTTTTATTCCGTTATTGGAAATCAGTTGAGCCCGATCGCCGATCAATAAAATATCATCTTTCAGAACATCGACTTCATAGCTGGTAAACTTGTAATCCTTTGCGGAAACAGTCCATTCGAATCGTCCCGGAATTTCTTTGGCAACGGCATTTTCGCACGCTTCCTGAGCATATTCCTCATATTCGGCATAATACGAATTTTTTTTCGTATTCATTTTACGACATTCTTCATCCGTCGAACATACCTTTGTCGAAGCGTTATTCATTCGCATTTTTTCGGCCTCGCGCAAACGACGCATTTCCTGTCGCTGCTGAGCGACGGCGACCTCGCGATCCAGTCCGAACTGAACGGCGGCAGCCTGCAGTGAAAGCAAAAAACCTCCGGCGAACAACGCCACCACAACCAACTGAATCAAGTTCACACCGTATCCCGCAGCCACTTGCCGAGCTGTATAAGCACCCGCTCCCACGCCGGCAACGATCATGAACAACATCAGCTTGGACAAGAAGGAACCTTGCGAAGAAATATCGGAAAACATCGACAAAGCGATCAGGGCGAAAAATGCCAAAAGAAAATAAGAAACCGCAGGATACTGGGTTATTTTTAAAACGTTTTTATAACCGCCAAGGAAAACCAGAGCCCCGATCGTTCCGAACATCAAAAGGCTTAACAACACCTTTCCAAACGCACCGAAAACGGAAAAAAGAGATAAAAACAGCAATAAAACAACAATGCAAGAACCGTAAATAATACCGACACGGACGGCGCCTTCCTTGTTTTGAGCCAAAAGGGTTTTAAAATCGCCTTTCAACAACAGATCGACATCGTCATCCGACAACAGGAGCAACTCTTTGATTTTTTCCTGAAAGCTTTGCATTATATTCATATC
>JAZNBT010000160.1:0-6198 GCA_045587165.1 Alphaproteobacteria bacterium
AATGGTTATGCCCGGCGATAACGTCAAGATCAAAGTCAGCTTGATTACGCCGATTGCTATGGACGAAGGCTTGCGCTTTGCTATTCGCGAAGGCGGTCGTACCGTCGGTGCCGGCGTCGTCGCTAAAATTATTGAGTAATAGAGGATATTGATCATGGAAGGTCAAAATATTAGAATTCGTCTGAAAGCTTTCGACCATCGGTTGTTAGATCAGTCGACTCGCGAGATCGTAAACACGGCAAAACGCACGGGAGCGCAAATTTGTGGTCCTATCCCCTTGCCAACTCGTATAGAAAAGTTTACAGTGAACCGTTCGCCGCACGTCGATAAGAAGTCGCGCGAACAGTTTGAAATCCGTACTCATAAAAGAGTACTTGACATTATTGATCCGACGCCGCAGACGGTTGATGCTTTGATGAAGCTTGATCTGGCTGCCGGTGTTGACGTCGAAATTAAACTTTAAAGGATAAAAGAGCCATGCGTAGTGGTCTTATCGCTGAAAAAATGGGCATGACTCGCCTCTTTACGGAAGACGGGACTCACGTTCCCGTCACCGTCTTGAAGGTCGAGGGATGCGAAGTCGTTTCTGTCCGTACGAAGGACAAGGACGGTTATGTCGCGTTGCAGTTGGGTTTTGGTAAAACAAAGGCAAACCGTGTTTCTAAATCGGTTCGTGGCCACTTTGCCAAAGCTAACGTTGAACTGAAACGCAAATTGGTTGAATTCCGGGTTAGTGAGGATTGCGTCCTTAACCCCGGCGATGAATTGTCCGCCAATCACTTTATTGCCGGTCAGTTTGTCGATGTGGTCGGCACCTCTATCGGTAAGGGGTTTGCCGGTGGTATGAAACGGCATAATTTTGCCGGTCTTGAAGCTACACACGGTGTGTCTATTTCTCACCGCTCGTTAGGTTCTACGGGTAACCGTCAGGATCCGGGGCGTGTCTTCAAGGGCAAAAAAATGCCCGGACATTTGGGCGCTGAACGTGTCACCGTCCAAAACCTGAAAGTCGTCGCTACGGATGCCGATCGCGGCCTGATTATGGTCAAAGGCGCCGTTCCGGGATTTGAAGGTGGTTATGTTTTGATTAAGGATGCTGTGAAAAAAGCGCTTCCGAAAGACGTTCCGATGCCGGCCGGTTTAAAGGCTAAGGCTAAGGCCGTTGCGGAAGAAACCGTCGCAGTTTCTGAAGAAGTGAAGGAATAACGGCGATGAAATGTGATATCGTCAATTTAGATAACCAGAACGTTGGTTCGATGGAACTGGCCGACAGCGTTTTTGCTGTTGAAGTTCGTGCGGATATCTTAAGCCGCGTCGTTAACTGGCAGCTGGCCAATCGTCGTGCGGGGACGCACAAGACGAAAACAATCGCCGAAGTCAGCGGTACAACGAAAAAACCGTACAAGCAGAAAGGTACGGGGCGTGCCCGTCAGGGGTCTTTGCGTGCGACGCAATTCCGCGGCGGCGGCATCAGCTTCGGTCCGGTCGTTCGTTCTCATGAACAGGATCTGCCGAAGAAAATCCGTCAGTTGGGTATGCGCTGCGCTTTGTCCGCAAAGGCTAAAGACGGCAAATTGGTTGTTGTTGATGCTCTGAAGTTGTCGGAAGTCAAAACGAAGGATCTGGTTTCCAAAATGGAAAAAATGGGTCTGACTTCCGCTTTATTCATCGGCGGCGCCGAATTGGACAATAATTTCGCTTTGTCCGCGCGCAATGTCGTCGGCGTTGACGTTCTGCCTCAGCAAGGGGCTAATGTTTATGACATTCTGCGTCGTGATACTTTGGTTCTGACCAAAGAAGCCGCAGAAAACTTGGAGGCTCGACTGAAATGAGTAAGCCGGAAATTAAAGTAACGGAAAAAATGTACGATACGCTTTTGCGTCCCGTCATTACGGAAAAAGCCATGAAAAGTTCCGAAAACGGACAGGTGACATTCCAGGTTCCGTTGGCTGCTACAAAAACCGATGTTAAAGCTGCTGTAGAAGCTTTGTTCGGTGTTAAAGTAAAGTCTGTCAACACGATTCGCATTAACGGTAAAACAAAACGTTTCCGTGGCGAAATCGGTAAACGCAGCGATTACAAAAAAGCTGTCGTTACGTTGGCGGAAGGTCAGAATATTGATTTTACGACGGGGGTTTAAGAAATGGCGTTAAAAACGTTTAAAGCGGTAACACCCAGCCGGAGACACCTCGTTTTAGTCGAACGCAGTGATCTGTACAAAGGTGGTCCCGTTAAAGAATTGACCGAAGGTTTAAGCAAATCCGGCGGTCGTAACAACCAAGGTCGTATCACCAGCCGTCGTATGGGCGGCGGTCACAAGCGTCGTTACCGTTTCATCGACTTCAGACGTAATAAGTTTGATGTCGCCGCTACGGTCGAACGTTTGGAATACGATCCGAATCGCACGGCGTTTATCGCTTTGATTAAATACGAAGACGGTGAACGTTCTTACATTTTGGCTCCGCAGCGTTTGCAGGTCGGTGATTCAATCATTTCCGGTGAAAAGGTTGATATCAAACCGGGCAATGCGATGCCGTTAAAGAATATGCCGGTCGGAACGGTGGTTCATAACATTGAACTGAACCCCGGTCGCGGCGGTCAGGTTGCTCGTTCGGCGGGATGCTATGCTCAGTTGATCGGTAAAGACGCCGGTTATGCTCAGTTGCGTTTGAATTCCGGTGAATTGCGCTTGGTTCGCGGTGAATGTCTGGCTTCTGTCGGTGCCGTTTCCAATCCGGATAAACAGAACGAAAACGGTGCTAAAGCCGGTCGTTCCCGTTGGTTGGGCGTTCGTCCTTCCGTTCGCGGTGTCGCCATGAACCCGGTTGATCACCCGTTGGGCGGTGGTGAAGGCCGCAGCTCCGGTGGTCGTCATCCGGTTACCCCGTGGGGTAAATGCACAAAAGGCAAGAAGACTCGTACAAATAAGAAGACAAACGTCTTTATTATGCGTAGTCGTCATGCTTCGAAGAAAAAAGCTTAATTAGGAGGGTAGTAGATTATGTCTCGTTCCGTTTGGAAAGGCCCCTTTGTTGACGGTTACCTTCTCAAAAAAGCTGAAAAGGTACGTGAATCGGGTCGAAATGAAGTCATCAAGACTTGGTCGCGCCGTTCAACCATTCTTCCGCAATTTGTGGGTTTGACTTTTGGCGTATATAACGGTAAAAAGTTTATTCCTGTCCTGGTTACCGAAAACATGATCGGTCATAAAATGGGCGAATTCGCTCCGACCCGCACGTTTTTCGGTCACGCAGGCGATAACAAAGCCAAGAAGGGCTAAAGAACATGGTAGCGAAAAAAGAAATTAAAAAAGCAATGGCTTGCGGCAAAACAATCCGCAGCAGTTCACGCAAGTTGAATCTTGTCGCTGCTTCGATTCGCGGTATGGAAGTCGGAAAAGCTTTGACACAGTTAAGCTTTTCTCCGCGCCGCGTCGCAGGCGAAGTGAAAAAGGTATTACAGTCGGCGATTGCTAATGCTGAAAACAATCACAACATGGACGTCGATAAACTGATCGTTGCCGAAGCTTATGTCGGTAAAGCATTAGTTATGAAACGTTGGCAGGCTCGCGCTCGCGGTCGTGCTGGTCGTGTTGAAAAGATGTTTTCCAATTTGACAGTTGTTGTACGCGAAAACGAGGAGAACCGTTAAAATGGGGCAGAAAGTTAACCCGATTGGTTTACGTTTGGGAATTAACCGTACTTGGGATTCCCGTTGGTTTGCTGATGCTGATTATGCAAAGCAGTTGCACGAAGATTTTAAGATTCGTGAATACTTGAAAAAGAAACTGTCTGTTGCCGGCATCAGTCGCGTGATTGTAGAACGTCCGGCGAAAAAAGCCCGCATTACGATTCATTCTGCGCGTCCCGGTGTCGTCATCGGTAAAAAAGGACAGGATATCGACGTTTTGAAAAACGAACTGCAGAAAATGACCGGCGGCGAAGTTCATCTGAACATTGTTGAAGTCCGTAAACCGGAATTAGATGCTCAGTTGGTCGCTGAAAGCATTGCTCAGCAGTTGGAACGTTGTGTTTCTTTCCGTCGTGCAATGAAACGTTCCGTTCAGTCTGCTTTGCGTCAGGGAGCGGAAGGTATTCGTATTAATTGCGGCGGTCGTCTGGGCGGTGCTGAAATCGCTCGTGTCGAATGGTACAGAGAAGGACGCGTTCCCCTGCATACGCTGCGTGCGGATGTAGATTACGGAACGTCAACCGCACATACGACATACGGCGCTTGCGGTGTCAAAGTCTGGATTTTCAAAGGTGAAATCTTGGCTCATGACCCGATGGCGCAGGATAAACGTCTGTCGGACGCTCAACGCTAAGAAAGGGCATGTAAGAGATGTTAAGTCCTAGAAGAACAAAATTCCGCAAGCAATTCAAAGGCCGTATTCACGGCGTTGCCAAAGGCGGAACGACATTGGCTTTCGGATCCTTCGGTCTGAAAGCTATGGAGCCGGAACGTATTACGGCTCGTCAGATTGAAGCGGCTCGCCGCGCGATCGTGCGTCACATGAAACGTCAGGGACGTTTCTGGTTGCGTATGTTCCCGGATGTACCCGTTTCAAAGAAACCCCCTGAAGTTCGTCAGGGTAAAGGTAAAGGTAACCCGGAATTCTGGGTTTGCCGTATTAAACCGGGTCGCATCATGTTTGAAATTGACGGCGTATCCGAAAAGACTGCGCGTGAAGCTTTTGAATTAGCTGCCGCTAAGTTGCCGATTAAGGCGCGTTTCGTTTCCCGCAGCGTAGAGGAGGCTTAAGCAATGGCTAAAATTAAAGATTTGCGTGCGAAGACTGATGATGAACTGAACGAACAGATTATTGCTTTGAAAAAAGAAAGCATGAATCTGCGCTTTCAGCAGACAAGCGGTCAGCTGACAAATACGGCTCGTATGCGTCAGGTGAAACGTGAAGTCGCTCAGATCAAAACACTTTTGTCTGAACGCAAAACGGGGTCTAAGGAGTAATAAAGATGCCCAAACGTATTTTACAGGGTGTAGTCGTCAGCGATAAGATGGACAAGACTGTCGTCGTGAAAGTCGAACGTCGCGTCATGCACCCGATCTATAAGAAATTTATTCGGCGTTCCAAAAAATACGCCGCTCATGACGAACTCAATCAGTTTAAAGTCGGTGATGTCGTTCGTATTCGCGAATGCGCTCCGTTTTCCAAGTCGAAAACTTGGGAAGTACTGGTTGATGCCGGTTAATCGGGAAAGTAGAGGAATTATCCCATGATTCAAATGCAAAGCAACCTGGATGTCGCTGATAACTCGGGCGCACGCAAAGTGCAGTGCGTAAAGGTATTAGGTGGATCCAAACGTAAGACGGCATCTGTCGGCGACGTTATTGTTGTTTCTATTAAGGAAGCGATACCGCGCGGACGTGTCAAAAAAGGTGATGTTCACCGCGCAGTTATCGTGCGTACTAAAAAGGAAATCCGTCGTGCAGACGGCAGCGCAATCAGATTTGATTCCAACGCAGCCGTTCTGATCAACAAAGACGGTGAACCTATCGGTACCCGTATTTTTGGCCCGGTGACAAGAGAATTACGTGCAAAGAAATATATGAAAATCATTTCTTTGGCACCGGAAGTTATTTAATAGAGGGTCAAAATGAAAATTAAAAAAGGTGATCAGGTCATCGTAACGACCGGTCGTGATAAAGGCAAGCAGGGCGAAGTTTTGCGCGCTATGCCGAAAACGAACAAAGTCGTTGTTCAAGGTGTAAATATGGTTAAACGCCATACGCGTCCTTCTCAGACAAGTGCCGGTGGCATTATTTCGAAAGAAGCTCCGATTGACGTTTCTAACGTAGCTTTAATTGATCCGGAGACGGGAAAACCGACGCGCGTCGGCTTTAAGATCGTTGACGGGGAAAAAGTTCGCGTTGCGAAAAAGTCGGGCAAAGTCATCGCCGCGAAGAAATAGGAGTAGATGATATGGCAAGACTTTATGATCATTATAAAAAAGTAATTCGTCCCAAACTGGAAAAAGAATTCGGTTATAAAAACCAGATGGAAATTCCCCGTTTGGAAAAAATCGTTATCAACACCGGTATCGGCGATATTAAAGATAACGCGAAAAGCGTGCAAATCGCTCAAAACGAACTTGCGCTTATCACCGGCCAAAAGCCCTTGTTAACCCAAGCAAGCAAAGCAGTTGCAAACTTTAAAATCCGTCAAGGCCAAAACGTTGG
>JAZNBT010000161.1:0-3466 GCA_045587165.1 Alphaproteobacteria bacterium
TGAAGGATTTTTAAATATGTCCACCGGTGAAATAAAAAAAAACAAACAGGAAAAGCAAGCGGAAATGTTGCGTCACAATCTTATTTTACGAAAAAAACAAATCGAAGAACGCGAACGGTTAAAAAAGCTGGACGAAGACAAAAAATCGCAAAAACAGGATTAGATTCGGGAAATAACTTGCCCTGCTTTTCCGACTGGATTAAAAGGTGTATAAACTAAAGCTGTTTTTTAATAGAGTAAACGAATGGATCGTATTCGCATCATCGGTGGCAAAACATTACACGGCAAAGTCAAAATCAGCGGCGCAAAAAACGCAGCATTGCCTTTAATGGCGGCCAGTCTTTTGTCCGAAGAGGGATTGACCCTTACAAATTTGCCGCATTTGGCGGACATTATGACGATGACCAATCTGTTGGCCCAACACGGGGTCAAACTGACCTTGACGGACACTGATGGCGGTGCTTTGTTTTTCGACGCTTCGAACATTTATAATCTGAAAGCCCCTTATGAAGTCGTTCGTAAAATGCGGGCATCGATTTTAGTCTTGGGGCCTTTATTGGCACGATTCGGAAAAGCAAAAGTTTCCTTACCCGGCGGTTGCGCCATCGGTACGCGTCCGGTTGATTTACATTTAAGCGCTTTGGAAAAAATGGGGGCGGAAATCCGCATCAAAGAAGGCTATATCATCGCTTTTACAAACGGAAAACGCTTACAAGGGGCGGAAATTCTGTTTCCGAAAGTCACAGTCGGCGGAACGGAAAATATTTTAATGGCGGCAACTTTGGCCGAAGGACGTACCGTCATCAAAAACGCCGCCCGCGAACCGGAAATTACGGACTTGGCCGAATGCCTGATACAAATGGGGGCAAAAATCCAAGGCATCGGAACGGATACGCTGATCATTGACGGAATCGAACGTTTACATACCGCGACTCACAAAGTCGTCGCCGACAGAATCGAAGCGGCGTCCTATGCCATTGCGGCCGCAATCACCCGCGGTAAAATCGAAATAGTGGATTCACCGTTGGAATTAATGGCTGCGGTTGCGCATGTATTGGTCGACATCGGCGTCAGCATTACAGAAACCGAAACGGGTTTCATCGCCGACGCAACAGACTCCTATTTGATAGGAACGGATGTTATGACGGAACCTTACCCCGGATTCCCGACAGACGTTCAAGCTCAGTTGACAGCGTTACTGACAACAGTCAGCGGGGCGTCTTTAATAACGGAATCGATTTTTGAAAACCGCTTCATGCATGTACCCGAGTTGGCGCGCATGGGAGCAAATATCAACGTTCACGGCGTTTCTTCGGCTATTGTGCGCGGTGTACAGCATTTGTCGGGTGCAGAAGTTATGGCAACGGATTTGCGCGCTTCGATGTGTTTAATTCTGGCCGGACTGGCCGCCCGTGGCGAAACGATCGTCAACCGCGTTTATCATTTGGACAGGGGCTACGAACATCTGGAAGAAAAGCTGTCCGCCTGCGGAGCGCAAATCGAACGTCTGCACGGGGGATCAAATTAATGCCGAAACTGATCATTGCTTTGCCCAAAGGGCGAATTTTAGAAGAAACCATTCCTTTTTTTAACGCCGTAGGCATCAAACCGGAAGACGCGTTCTTTGACAAAGATTCCCGTTTGTTGCGTTTTAAAACAAATCTGGACGATATCGAACTGATTCGCGTACGCAGTTTTGACGTGGCGACATTCGTCGCATTCGGAGCGGCGCAGATCGGTGTATGCGGCAATGATGTTTTAGCCGAATTCGACTATCCTGAAATTTACGCGCCGATCGATCTGGGGATCGGCAAATGCCGCATGTCGGCTGCCGCCCCCGTCGGCTACACAAAAGACGACTTGGCTCGAGCCGGACACGTCCGTGTTGCGACGAAATACCCGAACATTACGAAAAAATACTATCAATCCAAAGGAATCCAAGCCGAATGCGTCAAGCTATCCGGCGCCATGGAGCTGGCTCCGACGATCGGGCTTTGCCACAGGATTGTCGACGTCGTATCTTCGGGGGCGACGTTAAAAGCAAACGGATTGATTGAAATCGATCACATTCTGGACGTTTCCGCTCGGTTAATCGTCAACCGGACGGCGTTTAAAACCAGAACGGCCGAATTGACGGACTGGTTGGATAAATTCAAAGGAGCTATTGATGACTTTAACGCTTGATATTCGCGATTCAAACTTTGAACGGGATTTTACGTCTTTTTTGGCATCAAAACGTGAAAACGCCGCCGACGTCAACGCTCTTGTCGCCGGAATACTGGAAAACGTACGCCGACACGGAAACCAAGCGGTTTTAGACTATACAAACAAATTCGATCGATTGAATTTAACCGAACAAACGATGCGAATCGATGCCGGAGAAATCGAAAACGCCGTGAAATCATGCCCTCGGGACACTCTGGACGCTTTATATCTTGCTGCGGAAAGAATCGAAGCTTTTCATGACAAACAGCTTCCCGAAAATCACTTTTTTAACGATGAAACCGGCGCGTTGCTGGGTTGGCGTTGGACGCCCGTCATGGCAGCCGGATTGTATGTACCGGGAGGAACGGCGGCCTATCCTTCCTCCGTTTTGATGAACGCGATACCGGCAAAAGTCGCCGGCGTAAAACGTATTGTCATGGTTGTACCGACACCCGACGGAAAAATAAATCCGCTCGTTTTAGCGGCGGCGGATTGCGTCGGAATTGACGAAATCTACCGTATCGGCGGAGCGCAGGCGATCGGAGCGTTGGCCTATGGCACGGAAACGATCAACCCCGTCGACATGATCGTAGGTCCCGGAAACGCTTTTGTAGCCGCGGCCAAACGTCAGGTTTTCGGGCATGTAGGGATTGATATGATCGCGGGACCGTCGGAAATTCTGGTCATTGCAGATGAAAGCGCCAATCCCGAATGGGTAGCGGCGGATTTATTGTCGCAGGCGGAGCATGACGTTTCAGCACAATCCATTTTGATTACGGACAACGCCGATGTTGCCGGACAAGTAACGGACGAAGTCGAAAAACAGTTGGAAACCCTTGAACGCAAAGAAATCGCCCGCAAAAGTTGGGAAGACAACGGCGCCATTATTTTTGTCGAAAATTTAACCGAACAATCCGGCGATTTAGCCGACAGGATTGCGCCGGAACATCTGGAACTGAGCGTCAAAAATCCGGAAGAATTATGTCGTCGCGTTCACCATGCCGGATCGATTTTCTTGGGACATCACACTCCCGAAGCGATCGGCGATTACGTCGGCGGACCGAATCACGTTTTGCCGACGGCGCGCAGTGCACGTTTTTCATCGGGGTTGGGCGTTCAAAGCTTTATGAAACGAACGACGATTTTATCTTGTACGGATAAAACCTTGCAACAAATCGGCAAATCCGCCGTTTTATTGGGCGAAGCCGAAGGTTTGACCGCACATGCGGCCTCGGTGCGTTATCGTCTGGACAAATAATTT
>JAZNBT010000162.1:0-21853 GCA_045587165.1 Alphaproteobacteria bacterium
TTTCCGTAATAACGCGATAGATCGGCATTTCCGGAGAAAGATTAAGCAAAGCGGACAGTTCGCTCCAAACCAATGACGCAATAAAATCCGGTGAAAATTTTTCAGATAAAGAATTGGCGGCACTGATCGTCACGGATAAAATACCGTTTTTAACAAATATCCAATGTCCCGTTAAACCGATTAATCCGGCAAAGGATTTTCCGTCCGGCAAAGAGGTTTTCGTTTTATAGTGGATATTGACGATTGTTTGATGCGGTTTTTCCGGAGTCCCGACGATTAAACGGGATATGTTTTGCGGATCGACGGCCAAAATGACTTTGTCCCCTTGTTTCAAATCAATTTCCCGATTGTCTGAAAAGATCAGTTTTCTTTCTTTAATCCGGCGCAAACGTTTTCCGAAATAAAAGGGGACGCCGTTTGTTTTTAAAAAACGTTCGACAGGGGCGACGACGCTGTCATACAAAGAAGGATCCGCCAAATAAATCTGTCCGTTTTTTTTGCCGAAACATTTTAACGCCGTTTTTAGAAACAAAGACGTGTCCGCTTGTCTTGCCGACGTATTCATGACGGATTCGCATAACAAAGAATACAGCGTCGGCAGTTTGAACAAAGCGGTCGCCGGATGCGCCGTGTCGATTTTCATGACGGATCCGTTCTTTTTTAAAAACAGGATTTCGCCGCCCGTGTTTTTTAACGGGGTATTCGTCGGACACTCGGCCAGCATGCTTAGTAAAGCCGTATTCGCCCCCAACATCAGGTGGGTGCCGTTATCAATTTTGGCGTTCAACCGTTTGTCGAAAAAGGAATGACACCGTCCGCCGGCCCGAGCCGCCGCATCATACAAAACGACAGGAATTTCCGCCTGCGTTAATTTAAAAGCGGCGGATAAACCGGATATTCCCGCGCCGATGATATGAACGGTCATGATTTATTTCCCGAACAGGCAAACGCGCAAAGCCGTAAAGATCATATAAGCTTTGGAAGGTTTGGCTCTGGGGGATAAAACTTCCCAACCGCGTTTTTCCATTAAATCGAATATTTTTTTATAAACGCATTTCATGATAACGGCGGGTTTCATTTGTTTTCCGTTCAGTGCCGTCAAGGCGGCTTCGGCTTCGGTAAAGCGCAAGGCTGCCTGATCGGCCAAAGCTTGCCGCGCGATTTTCAGGTCGGGATTGTTTAATACGCGGCTGAGCGGCGTGTTGTCCGTAATTTCAATTCCGGCCTTTTCCAAACATTCCTGCGGCATGTATAAACGGCCCAGATCCATGTCTTCTTCCATGTCACGCAGAATGTTCGTTAATTGCAGCGCTTCGCCCAACATAACGGCGAAACGTTGTGCCGTTTCGGAATAATCCCCGAATACGCAGACGGATAACAATCCGACCGCTCCGGCAACACGGCGGCAGTAAAGTTGCAGCTCCGTCATCGTAGGGGCGCGCATGCCGTCCGGAATATCCATTTCCATACCGTCGATCAGAGCGATAAACTCTTCCTTGGGCAGATTGAATTTTTTGATCGGTTCGGCCAAAGCTTTGGCGACAATTTGTTCCGGTTCGACGCCATCGTACAAACGATCGATATCGTCGCGCCAGATTTTCAGATTTTTTTTCTTTTCTTCCAATGGAGCAGGCTCGTCGGCGATATCGTCTATTTCGCGACAAAAAGCGTAAACCGTAAACATAGCGTTTCGCTTTTCTTTGTCAAGCAGCTTCATTGCTAGATAAAACGAAGATCCTGAACGCTGAACGATTTGATTGACGTGTCGGGTTATTTCTTGGGAGGTAAGAGGTCTTTTTTCTTGATGCATGATATTTTCTTTCTGCTTAATCCGCCCCAGACACCTAAAAAAACGGCGATCATCCAGTCCGATTTTTTCAGTTCGATTTTACGTCTGAGAACATCCTTTTTTTTCAATCGCTTGACCAGTCGCTGCGCCAATCGGAAAATGACGCAGATTTCCATACGCAAACCGCGGTTGACCGTGACCAAAGGCAATGACGATCCTTCGACCAACAGACTTTCGATCGCATCCGTCGTTCGCTTGAATACGGTTTGCAACGCCGCACAGGTTTGGCTGTCGTCCAAAGCTTCGTAGTTTATTTGCGCTTCTTTGAACCAATCCAAAGGCAAATAGACACGATGCTTTTCCTGAAAATCTTCTTTGCAATCCTGCAAATGATTGTTCATCTGCAAAGCGGCGCACAAGGCGTCGGAAGGCCAGTACGCGGTCGGGTTTTCCCCGTGTAAGTCCAACATGAAACGTCCGACGCTGCCTGCCGACCAACGGCAATACGCCATAACGTCTTCCCACGTGTGATACGTATATCCTTCGCTGTCCTGACGGAATGCTTTCAACAGATCCAATGCATGCTGATCGGTTACACCGCATTCTTTCAAACTGTTTTTCAGTTTTTCCGCGCATTTCGTTGTTTCATCGGCGGCTTCCCGTCCCAAAAGAACCTGTTCCAACCGATTTAACCGGTCAAGCTTTTCCTGCTTTGAAATTTCCGTAGAATCCGCAATGTCGTCCGCTGTTCGCGCAAAATCGTAAAATGCGGCGACGTGAAGACGCAGCTTTTTCGGAATCAGGCATGATCCGACAGGGAAGTTTTCGCCGTCGGCGTTTTTTGTTCGCGTGATTTGCTTATCCATGTATTTCTGCCTTTTGTATCCATTCCGCCAAATCGGCCAAAGCCCGTTCGCTTTGGGCGCGTTTGCGGTCAAGTCCTTTGATTTTTTTCTTGCCTTCGGGGACGGGCGGCGGCGGTATTAATCCGAAATTGATGTTCATCGGCTGAAAACAGTCCGCGTTCGCATTAACGGTAATGTGGCGCAACATCGCCCCTAAAGCCGTCGTTTCCGGCGGTAAAACGGCGGGTTTCCCTTCTGTTTCCCATACGGCGAACAATCCGGCCAACAATCCGACAGAAGCGCTTTCGACATAGCCTTCGCATCCGGCGACCTGACCGGCAAAACGGATGTTCGGGCGCACTTTTAAACGTAACGTTTCGTCCAGCACTTCGGGCGAACAGATGAACGTATTGCGATGAATGCCGCCCAATCGGGCAAACGAAGCATTTTCCAATCCCGGAATGGTTTTGAAAATGCGTTTTTGTTCCCCGTATGTCAGCTTCGTTTGGAAACCGACCAGATTTAACAAAGTGCCTTGTCTGTTTTCTTTGCGCAGTTGGACGACGGCATAAGGACGGACGCCCGTATGCGGATTCATCAATCCGACCGGCTTCATCGGGCCGAATGCTAATGTTTCCCGTCCGCGTTCCGCCATGACTTCGATCGGCAGGCAACCTTCGAAATAAGGCGTGTTTTTTTCCCATTCCTTGAAGGCTACTTTTTCACCGGAAAGCAAGGCGTCGATAAAGGCGTTGTACTGATCTTCGTCCATCGGGCAGTTGATGTAATCATCGCCGTCGCCTTTATCATAACGGGATTGTTTCCAAGCTTTCGTCATGTCAACCGAATCCGCGGTGACGATCGGCGCGATAGCGTCAAAGAAATGCAGCAGGTCTTCGCTGCCCGTCGCCGCTTGAATTTTTTCCGCCAGCTCCGGCGTTGTCAAAGGTCCCGTCGCAATAATATGCAAACCGTCGTTCTCATCGGGCAGTTCCGTTAATTCGGATCGTTTGATCGAAATTAACGGCTGTTGTTTGATTTTTTCTTCAATCGCTTGAGAAAACGCGTCGCGGTCAACGGCTAAAGCCCCGCCGGCGGGAACGGCGGTTTGATCCGCAACGGCCATGATCAGAGAACCGCAACGGCGCATTTCTTCGTGCAATAAACCGACGGCATTGTGTTGAGCGTCGTCGGAACGCAAAGAATTCGAACATACCAATTCCGCCAATCCGTCCGTTTTATGGGCTGGCGTTTGTCTGTCAGGGCGCATTTCCTGCAAAATGACGGGCAAGCCCGCTTTTGCGATTTGCCAAGCCGCTTCACATCCGGCCAGTCCTGCTCCGACGACGGTAATCGGTTTTTGTGTCATATTTTTTATCCTCGGATAAAATCGTTTAATGTTATCTTGTATATCTTAGAGATAACTATATACTTAAAACAAATATAATTTTTTTGCGAGAAAAGAAATGAACGGAAATTTTGTAAATTTTTTAATCGCCGCGATCGCGGTATACTGTTTTATTGCGTATGTTTATCCTTATTTGAAACGCCTGTTGCGCGGCCGTGACGTTATTTATATCGAACCGAAAACGCTGGCAGAATACATGTCGCAAAAAAAAGACATGTTGTTGATCGATATCAGAACATCGTCGGAATTTTACAATATGTTCGGTCATATTGACGGTGCAATTAATTTACCGTTTGCTCAATTTATGATTCGCATTAATGAAACCGCCGATCGCTTGGCCGGTTTTAAAGAAACGCCAATCGTAATTATCGGTTTACGAGATGAAAACAGCGTTTTTAAAGCGTATAAGATTTTAAAACAAAAAGGATTTACGGACGTCAGTATTTTGAATTACGGTGTTTCCAGATGGTTGCGTCAGGGATTGCCGACGGTGGAACGCAATGTCCGTAAAGTTTAAAAAAATACTTCTTTTTTTCTTTTTTTTCCTCTTTTCTTCTGTTGTTATTGCGGCGGTTGAACCGAAAAATGTGGTTCTTTTCTTCTTGCCGATACGGGACAGCGCGGAAATCAATTCTCTGCAGGAAGCCGTTCCGACTCCTTTGCCTGTCGGTGTTTCCGCCGGTATACGGGCCGAAGAAATTTCTCAAAAAGATAAAAATCAGGAAAAACACGGCATCAATACGTCTGTCGGCGTTTCTTTGTATGACAAAGGGGGCGTTCCTTTGGAACAGGCCGCCAAAAACATCTTGGCTCCGGCCAGAGTGTTAATCCTGCCGACCGAAACGGTGAAAAAACGGTCGAACAAAAAAACGGTCGCTTTACCCGAAAGCGTAACACCGGATCAAGTTCGCGTCTTCGCGATGCAAAAACCGTCTGCAGATATAAAAAATGCAGCCAAGGAACGGCCGGTTGTCGTCCGTTATCAGAAATTAAAACCGCCTGAAGACACTCGAGAAACAAGACCGTCGGATGAATTGGAATGGACCGCTTGGATTTTGCGCCAATTGCAGAATTGCGATATGGACGCCCAAACCGTTTTACCCACCCTTTATTGGATGGCAAGCAATAAAAAATTGACTGACGGCAAAACCGATTGCGATATGAAAAACGCCGTGGCGGATTATTTGCGCAAATGCCATCCGTGGCCGATCGTTTATTATACGCCGGTGAATAACGATGTTCCAGTTCGTCCGTCCGTTCAAATGGCTGTAGAATTTTTGGAAAATACGTTTGATACGCCTGTATGTCCGGCATTGAATCTGTCCGGCGTGAATTTCGAAAAAACGGATTTTTTAGAAGGAAATCTGAAGAACGCAGATTTTTCAAATTCTTATTTTCAAGAAGCAACTTTTTCTGGTGTTGACATGTCCGATGCCGTTTTTAACGGGGCGAAAATGGATAACGTATTGTTTCAAAACGTTAATTTGTTCGGCGCTTTGTTTGAAAAAACGCATATGAAATACGCTCATATGCATCGGGTCAATGCCGCGGGAACTAAATTTGATTCGGCCGATCTGCAAAATACACAGTTCCGAGATGTTAATTTGTCTTTATCTTCCTTTAATAACGCCGTTTTACAAAATACGGCGTGGGTTGATGTGCGCGCCAACAGGATCAAGGCCGCCGGAGCGGATTTTGCAAATTCGGAATTTAATAACGTGCTGCTTAATCAAATGCAGGCGGTTAAAGCAAATTTCGAGCACATTTCATGTAAACAATGTGTGTTTAAATATGCCGTTTTAAAAGACGCTTATTTTTTTAAAGCTTTCTTTGATCAAACATCTTTCGACCATGCCGATTTGTTGCGCGCCCGTTTTCAATCGGCCGTTTTCGGAAAAGATGTTTCGTTTGATGATATTTATTTATACAACGCCGATTTCAAAGATGTTGATTTAAGACCGTTAAAAAAACTGCCGATAGAAAAATTGACGCGGATGCAGCTTGATCGCAGAACCGTTTTGCCGACACATTTATCTGATTTTGATTCGGCTGTTTTCGATGTTGAATTGGAAAATGCGGATCGGGATGTGTCAAAAGATATTCGTCGTTACGCCTGCTCGAAAAGAACGTGTGAAGAACGTTTGTTGGGACGTGCGACGAATCAGAATTTGGCCGTTCGCGCCATGACGATGCTGAGCGATTCAAAAGAAAACTTGAACAATCAGGTATGGGCGTTGTGTACGATCGGCTGTATTGCAAAAAATGATAAAAAGCTTGAAAATTCTCAGGTTGATATCTTAGCGGCTTTTATCAAACGTAAACGGCCTTGGAATGTCGAAACGGATTTGTTTAAGCCTTACACGCCGATCGAACCCGAAGTTCAAATGGCTTTATATGTTTTAACGGATCCGCATTTGCAACGCGATTTGGGACACGATGTCGATTTGACCGGTACGGATTTAAGAACGGCGGATTTGTCAAGGGCGGACTTACGGACGATTGATTTGTCCGGATCGCATTTGGGGGGGGCGGATTTGCGCCGGTCGAAAACGGATCAGACGTTTACCCGTTTTGATCAGGCCGTTATTGATCAATTTACGTTGTTTCCGGCGGGAATGGATGTTTTTAAACCGTTCCGTCTGCCGGATTCGATTACGCCGTCGTGGTGGAAACCGGCTACGGTTCGTGTTTTTCGCGACGGAACGCATTTATGGACGGTGACGACGGAAGATATTCCTTTTTCAGACGAATTGATCGTTTTGCCTGAAAACGGGCGGGAGAAAAAGAAATGAAACGTATTTTAATCATATCCGGAATATTGGCCGTAATGACTTTTTCGGCAGGAGCGCAGGAAACGGATGCGGACGTTTTGCGTTCCAGAGCGTCAAACGGAGATGTCCACGCCGCGACCCTTTTGGGAAAATATTATTTTGATATTGAGAAAGATGTTCAACAAGCGGAAAAGTGGATTAAATCCGCAGCCGACGCCGGAGATGCCGAAGCTATGTATTATTTGGCGCGTATTTATGACGAATCGCGCGAAGGAAAGCATCCTAACAAAGAAGTCGTTTCCGTTTTGGAAAAATCTGCCGGATTGGGATATACACCGGCACAGGTAATGTTAGGAAAAATCTATCAGTTTGGTCGCCGAGGCATCTCTCGTGATTTGAAAAAAGCGAAACTATGGTACGAAATGGCCGCCGCTAAAGGAGCCAATGAAGCCATGACCCAATTGGACGTAATTTATCAACAGTCCGGTGATCCGACCGCCAAGGCGGTTTTCGCCGATGAAAACGTCGAGTGGTTGGAATTGGGGGTTAAACAGGGGAATGCCGAAGCCGCCTTGAATTTGGGAAAAATGGCGGAGGCAGGCCGCGGCGTTCCGCAGAATTATGAACGTGCTGCAAAATTATATCAGATTGCCGCCGACGCCGGAATTGTTCAGGCTCAGGCCGCTTTGGGAAATCTGTATGCCAACGGGCAAGGCTTGCCGCAGGATACGGAAAAGGCGGTTCTTTGGCTGACGAAAGCCGCGGAAGAAGGTTATGTTGAAGCTCAAAGAAAATTGGCGCAAATATACACATATCAAATGCCCGATCCTTCGCAAGCTTATGCATGGCAGGTCATTTCATTATCCGCATTGTTCCCGCAAGCAAAGGATCTGGTCGCCGTGTCGCCCGATTTGGAACGTTTAATGCGTTCGATGACCCCCGAACAGATCAAAGACGGACAGATGCTGGCCGTCAAATTGGTCGATAAGATTAAAGCAAACAAAAGAAAACAGGAAAAAGACCAACAGGAACGTATTGAACAAATGCGCCGTTATCAACAGGATTTTATGTGAACGCTATAAGAAAAGCCCCGTTGCGCGGCTTTTTTCATTTTAACATTTCCATTAAATCCTTGACGGCGTTTGATGTACTTTGCGCAACATCTTTCAAGCTTTTATCCAGCATATAGCAGGGGGTGGTGATGATTTTGTTTTTTTTATCGATGCAAACCTGAGCGGCCGAGCAGATTTCCGGAGTTCCTCCCATCGCTTTGATAGCCATTGACGTTTCAGGGTCGTTGCCGATCGTTACCGTAACATTGCCTAGAATACGGGCGATCAATACCGGAGCAATGCACAAAGCGACAATAGGTTTACCGGCGGCGTGCATTTCTTTGACGACACGTTCAACGTCAGGATTAACCGAACAATCCTTTCCTTTATGGGCAAAGTCGCACAAATTTAAAACCGCTCCCATGCCTCCGGGAAATAAAACGGCATCATAATCAACCGTCTGAAATGATCGTAACAAAGAAATGTCACCGCGAGCGATTCTGGCGGCTTCCGCCGGCATACGTCGAATTTCCGACACGGGTTGTTTTGTCGCGTGATTTATGACGGCGTTTTGTTCGCCTTCAGGGGCGAAACAATGATAGCTTCCGCCTTGCTGTTCAATGGCCAACATGGCTGTTACGGCTTCATGAATTTCGGAACCGTCCATAACGCCGCAGCCGGATAAAACGACTGCGATTTTTTTTGTATTCATGTGTTTTTCCTTATATTAATGGCAATCTTTGCTGTTGTAATTATACACAAGTTGTATTTATATACAATAAACTGAAAGCATGTAGCGAACGGAGTCTATTTTGAAATATATCAGCACACGGGGCAAAGCGCCCGCCATAGGGTTTGAAGATGTATTGTTGGCCGGACTGGCTCCGGACGGCGGTTTGTATGTTCCTGAAGTTTATCCGCAATTTTCTGCTGATCAAATGCGAAAAATGCGTTCGATGACGTATGCCGAATTAGCCGCTGAAGTTATGGCTCCTTTTGTCGAAGGATGTTTGAATAAATCGGATTTGCTTGATATCGCCAAGGATGCTTACGATAATTTTTCCCATACTGCGGTGGCGCCGTTGAAACAGATAAGTGACGGGTTGTGGGTTATGGAATTGTTCTATGGACCGACTCTGGCATTTAAAGATTACGCTTTGCAGGTTGTGGGACGTATGTTCGATCTGGTTCTGAAACGTTCGAAACGGCGGGTTACCATTATCGGGGCGACTTCCGGAGATACGGGATCGGCCGCAATCGAAGCTTGTAAAGGATGCGAAAATCTGGATATTTTTATTTTACATCCTCATAATCGGGTGTCTGAAGTCCAACGTCGACAAATGACAACGACTATTGCGCCGAATGTATTTAACATTGCGCTTGAAGGAACGTTTGATGATTGCCAGTCAATCGTTAAAGCTTTGTTTTCCGATAACGATTTTCGTACCGCACATTGCTTGTCTGCCGTTAATTCGATTAACTGGGCCAGAATTATGGCGCAGATCGTATATTATTTCCGTGCGGCTTTGGCCTTGGGGGCGCCGGATCGTGAAGTGTCTTTTGCCGTTCCGACGGGAAATTTCGGTAATATCTTTGCCGGTTATGCCGCCAAACGCATGGGATTGCCGATTAAGAAGCTGATGCTCGGTTCCAACGAAAACGACATTTTACCGCGGTTTTTGGAAACGGGCATTATGGAAAAGCGCGAAGTCAAACCGTCAATCAGTCCGTCCATGGATATTCAGGTGTCGTCGAATTTTGAACGTTTGCTGTTTGAAATGTTGGCGCATGATACTAATGAAGTGGCTCGTTTGATGGAATTGTTTAAATACGAAAAATCATATCAGGTGTCGCAACCCGTTTTAAACAAGATTTGTGCTTTGTTCGCCGGCATTCGTTGTTCCGATGAAGAAACAAAAGCCGAAATCAAAAAGGTTTATACGGTCGCCGGCGAAATCGCCGATCCTCACTCGGCGATCGGTTTCGCCGCCGCTGAAAAGTTCGGTGAAAAAGATGTGCCGACGATTGTTCTGGCAACGGCTCATCCCGCAAAATTTCCGGTTCCCGTGCGCGAAGCGATCGGTATAACACCGTCTTTGCCGCCCAGATTGTCAGATTTAATGACCAGACGGGAAAATTTCACCGTCTTGCCCAATACACAGGAAGCTATTAAGTATTTTATAGAGACAGCGCAAAGAAAGGCCTGATTCTTATGACCAGAAATATGACGACTTTGCCGAACGGCCTGCGTGTCGTTACGGATCGTATGGATGAATTGGATACGGTTTCTTTAGGTGTTTGGTTTGGTGTCGGATCAATGTATGAACCGGCGGAAATCAACGGTATTTCTCATTTGCTGGAGCATATGGCTTTTAAAGGCACGACAACACGATCGGCACGTCAAATCGCTGAAGAAATTGAAAACGTTGGCGGTTTCATTAATGCGGCGACATCACGGGAAACAACTTCCTATTATATCAAAGTGTTGAAGGAAGATACGGTCTTGGCCGTTGATATTTTGGCCGATATTTTACAAAATTCGACTTTTGATCCAGATGAATTCGCTCGTGAAAAAACGGTTGTTTTACAGGAAATCAGCCAGTCGATCGATACGCCGGACGATATTATTTTCGATTATTTTCAAGCATGCGCTTTTCCGGATCAGCCGATCGGCCGTCCGGTTTTGGGCAGTGTGGAAACGGTCAATGCCGTCAGTCGGGAAACGCTTGATTCGTATATGAAAACGAACTATACGCCTAAAAGGACGGTCGTTGCGGCCAGCGGTAATGTTGATCATGAAGCGTTTGTGCGTTTAATTGAAAAATCGTTTTTTTCTTTGCAGGAAAAGGAAGGTCTGACTGCTCCCGATCCCGTTTATCACGGCGGAGAATATCGCGAAGACAAGACATTGGAGCAGGTCAATATCGTTTTGGGATTTCCGGGTGTTTCCGTTTTGGGAGATGATTATTATACGGCGCATGTCCTGTCGACGTTGTTGGGCGGGGGGATGTCGTCGCGTCTGTTTCAGGAAATTCGTGAAAAACGCGGATTGGTTTATTCTGTTTACTCTTTTAATGCCGCAGCCAGCAAAGGTGGCATTTTCGGTATTTATGCCGGTACGGGCGAAGAGGAAGCGGCTGAATTGATGCCGGCCTTGTGTGATGAAATACTGAAAGTTCGCGATTTTATCGGAGAGGATGAATTAAAACGCGCAAAGGCTCAGTTAAAAGCCGGCGTTTTGATGTCTTTGGAACATCCGACGGCTCGATCGGAACAAAACGCAGGGCATTTGCTGACGTTCGGACGTTTGTTGGATAAAGAGGAAATGTTGCGTAAAATCACAAACACGACGACAGATGACGTCATCAACTTGGCAAATAAAATTTTTTCTCAAAAACCGACTTTCGCTTGTTTGGGCCCTGTCAGTCGGGTGATGGGTTATGATGACCTGAGGTCTGCGTTAAAACAATCATAAGGAAAAGCAATGCAGCAGGGGGATGAAATTTTAATGCAAGCCGTCGCAATCGGCAATTCGTTAAAAATTACCGCCGTCCATGCCGCGACGGGAACGGAAGTTTCCTTTATTGCTCCGAAAAATACGCCGATGCTGTCTTTGAAAATGATGGCCAGAAAAAAACTGGAATATGTGATGAATAAAAACAATCAAGCCTAGCCAAGACCGTTTGATTGTGTTACAAAAAACTGAAATTTTTTAGGAAAGGAAATTCGCATGTCGAAAATTATCGCACTTGCTTCGGATCACGGCGGTTTTGAATTAAAAAATCTGCTGGCGGAAAAGCTGAAAAAAGATGGTTACGACGTTCTTGATTTAGGAACGCATTCGTCTGATTCTGTCGATTATCCCGATATTGCGGCGTTAATGGCCGACGCGATTAAAACCGGTAAAGCCGAACGTGGCTTTTTATTGTGCGGTACCGGTATCGGAATCAGTATTGCCGCCAACCGTTTTAATTTTATTCGGGCGGCTTTGATTCATGATGCTTTCGGTGCGCGTTTATGCCGTCAGCACAACGATGCCAATGTGATGGTCTTGGGCGGTCGTACGACAGGGGTAGAAGTCGCATTTGAATGTGCCGATATTTTCCTGAATACCGAATTTTTAGGCGATCGTCACGCGCGGCGCGTGGAAAAATTGTCCCATATGTGCTAGGAAAGGGTTCTGTTCTATGACAAATTCGTTTTTTGAAACATCGTTGAAACAGGCTGATGCCGATTTGTATGCCGGCGTTATCAAGGAATTGCGCCGTCAGCAAAATCAAATCGAACTGATCGCTTCGGAAAATATTGTTTCCAAAGCCGTTTTGGAAGCACAAGGAACAATCTTAACGAATAAGTATGCCGAAGGATATTCCGGCAGACGCTATTACGGCGGATGTGAATTTGTCGATATCGCCGAAAATCTGGCGATTGAACGGGCTAAAAAACTGTTCGGTGCGGAATTCGTTAATGTTCAGCCGCATTCGGGGGCTCAGGCAAACGGCGCGGTTCAGTTGGCTTTACTGCAACCGGGGGATACGTTGATGGGTATGTCTTTGGATGCCGGCGGTCATTTAACGCACGGGGCGGCTCCGGCTTTGTCAGGCAAGTGGTTTAATTCCGTTCAGTACGGTGTTCGTAAAGAAGACGGACGTATCGATTTCGAACAAGTCGAACGGTTGGCTAAGGAAAATAAGCCTAAATTGATTATTGCGGGCGGTTCGGCGTATCCTCGCGCTATTGATTTTGCGAAATTCAGAGCGATTGCGGATGAAGTGGGCGCTATTTTAATGGTGGATATGGCTCATTTTGCAGGATTGGTCGCGGGCGGTGTACATGAAAACCCGTTGAAATATGCCGATGTCGTTACAACAACGACGCACAAAACGTTACGCGGTCCGCGCGGCGGCATGATTTTGACAAATCGGGAAGATTTGGCCAAAAAAATTAACTCGGCCGTTTTCCCCGGATTGCAGGGCGGTCCCTTGATGCATGTTATCGCTGCAAAGGCGGTCGCTTTGGGAGAAGCTTTGAAACCCGAATTTAAAGAATATGCTAAAAATGTCGTGGCAAACGCCAAAGCTTTGGGGGAAACTCTGACGGCGCGCGGCTTGGACTTGGTGTCCGGCGGAACGGATACGCATTTGGTCTTGGTGGATTTGCGCCCGAAACATTTAACCGGTAAATTGGCTGAAAAAAGCTTGGAACGCGCTCATATGACATGCAACAAGAACGGAATTCCGTTTGATCCGGAAAAACCGACGGTAACTTCGGGGATCCGTTTGGGAACGCCGGCGGGCACGACACGCGGTTTCGGTGTTGATGAATTCAGGTCAGTCGGTAATCTGATCGGCGATGTTTTGGACGCTTTGGCCGAAAATCAAGAGGATAATTCTGCCGCGGAAGAAAAGGCCGCTCAATCCGTGATGGAATTGTGCGATCGTTTTCCGATTTATCAGAATTTGATGGAGGAATAATCAATGCGTTGCCCCTTTTGCGGCTTTGAAGAAACGCAGGTAAAGGATTCCAGACCCAGCGAAGACAATTCCGCCATTCGTCGCAGGCGTTTCTGTACGGCGTGCGGATCGCGTTTCACGACGTTTGAACGTGTTCAGTTGCGTGAATTGACGGTCATTAAAAAAGATAAAAGCAAAACGCCGTTTGATCGTGATAAATTGCAACGTTCCATTACGGTTGCCGTCCGAAAACGTCCGATCAGCGCAGAGCAGGTTGAATTGATCGTTAACAGTATTCAGCGTCAGTTGGAAGTGTCCGGCGAAAGCGAAATCCCGTCCGATCAAATCGGTGAAATGGTTATGCAGGCGTTGTCCGGTTTGGATCCGGTGGCTTATGTTCGTTTTGCTTCGGTTTATCGCGATTTCAGGGAAGCGAAAGATTTTAAAGCGTTTATCACCAGTTTGGAGGCCGTCGCCGATGCCGGCCCCCTAAAAGGAGAACAAGATGTCTAAAATTAAAACCAACCGAAGTTCTTCACGTTTGGCTGCCGTTCAGGCGTTATATCAGTATGCTTTCGGCGAAAAAACGATTGACGCAATCGCTCGTGAATTTATAGCCGGCGATATCGGTAGTGAAGTTATTGAGGAAGACGAAGTAATCGGAACGGAAACGTTCGTTCCCGTAATACCGGCGGAACCGACGTTGTTCGCGGGTATTTTGTCGTCATATGCCGAAAATGCGGATCAGATCAATGAAATGATCAACTCTTCTTTTGCCGAAGACTGGTCGGCCGATCGTGTTGAAATGACGCTTAAAGCGATTTTACAGGCCGGTACCGCGGAATTGTTGGCATATCCCGAAACGCCGGTCGCAATTATAATTACGGAATATCTTGATATCGCTAAAAGTTTTTATTCCGGTCCGGAAATTAAGGTCACAAACGGTATTTTAGATCGTTTGGCAAAAATATTGCGCGAATCTTAAAAAAAACTATATGTCGCGTTTGTTTTCAATAAAGGGCATCGATTTCGTAGAATCGGTGCCGTTTGTTTCTTTGACGCTGAATTCCGGTTCTATGTCTTGCGTTCTTGATTTGAAAGGACTGGACGCATAAAAAGGCCAAAAGGCTTTTTTCCAGAGAAGAAAAGAGGTCGTTGTTCCGAATAAAAAGAGAAACAGGTAAATCAGATACGGCCAGAAAAATAACAATACGGCTAAAACCGTAGGCCATTTCCATACGGCAACGGCACCGTAGACGCCGGCCAGAGGTCCGATTGCCGGAATAAAAACCAACAGAAATCCTGCAAATCCGGCGAATATCCAGTGTAAACCGAAAAAATGCATAATACCGTCAATGCTGGCGATTAACTGCAGTAAACTGATCGCTATATAGGCAATAATGAATAATACCGGCAATTTCAAAAGCATATTTTTATCCTTTTTTATTTCATTTACGCATGTGTAAATGAAAAAAACATTAAGTTTATTCGCGGTAATAAAATTTTAAAAATGAGAGGGTATTCTGAAATTTCCAAAGACGGGAAGGAAACATGAGAAAAATTATTCAGGAAAAACTTTATTTTGCTTTTCGGGATTCTGACGGAACGCTGAGTTTTACCATTCGTTGCTATGAAGGTGAACCCGTTAATCCGCATTTTTTGTTTGACGGTGATAAACATGCTTTTTTATTACGTCGGCCGGGGCAGGTTATTTTATTGGATTCGTTGGCGGATGAGTTTATGACGTTGTTGCTGACTTTGCAAAAAGTCAGATTTTTGGAAACACCGGAGGATTCGTCTGAAATAGTCCGGCAGTATGATATCGCCGTTACAAAAATAGAAAGCATTACGTTGTCGGAAACTCAGATGATACCCTCTGACGAACCTTTTTTTGCCGAGTTGCTTCATTCGGCTTAAGTCCGTTCAAAATACCAGAATCTTTGTGAAAAAGACGATTGATCGTTTTTTTTGTTGTCGGACAAACGCTTTTTCAACGGTATTAAAAAATCGCTTTTTAAATCGGTCAGTCCATCCAGATAATCCGACAGATCATCTGTTTGTATTTTTTGAGCCAACTGTTCTGTTTCTGCGGAAAAAGCGGCTTCTTTTTTTAAGATCAGTGTTAGGATTTCGTAATCTTCTGTCATGATTGTTTATTTGTAGTTTATAACATAATGTTATATCTCTACAAAAGAAATGTCAATCATAAAATTAAAAAGCCGAAAGCTGTCAGACTTTCGGCTTTATATTTTTTTATGACATTAGAACGCAAAACGCAGACCACCGTAAAATTCGTTGGATTTAATCTGTTTGCCCAAGTCCGTAAAACGGTATCCCAAGTCAAATGCAATATTTTTGCTGATGTCATAACCGACCCCGACACCTCCGCCCCAGGAAAATTTATAATCTGTTTTTCCTGAAGTGTCTGCGCTGTTTAAACGCAGTCTGGATGCGCCGGCGGCCAAATTGATAAACGGACGCAAAGCTGTTCCGGTTTGGATGTCATAATACCCGTTGACCATCAAGCTCATGGTGCCGACTTTGTGTTTGACCCCATGAAGGTTGCCTGCGATTTTGTCACGATAGGTATATTCCAATTCCGTGCGGAATTCGTTTAACTGCATACCTAATGCGGCAGATCCTTCCCACGCATTTTTATTGATATGGTTTTTCAGCATTGCCAATCCGGTTCTGATGGCAACATACGGACGGTCGCCGCAGGGTTCTTGAGCTTTGGCTGTGGAAGCACAAGCCGAAAAGGCAATAACGGAAGCGACGGTTCCGAAAAGGACTTTTTTTAGCAACATTGTTTTCTCCTTCATTGTTTGACAATACATATATATGTACTTAAAAGAGAGTTTGTATAAACAAACGATCCTTTATAACAAGTAATGTTACTATTTTGATTTGTTTTGTCATTATGTCATTTAATAGATAATACGATAGAACTTATTTGTTGTTCTATTGTATGTATTCTATTTGATAGTATTCTTTGTTTTGTAGTATATCTTTTTTTATTTTGTTCATGGTTTGACAGTCTATTTCTTTATAAGAATAGAAACCATATTTTCTTTTTAATTCGGCCCAGATTGAATTCGGATGGCGTTTTTGTCGTTTGGAAAGCTTTTTGACATATTGTCTGAGCATTTCTGTTTCTGAAACAGAAACCGTACAGCTTTTAGCTGTTATTGATGAAGATTCGAAATTATGACGCGAAGAGGGGATTAAAAAAAGAGCATGCAAAAAACAAAAGCAGCAAAAAGAGCTCTTTTCTTCTTTTTATTTTGAATAACGTATTGTGCTTCTCCGGTGGAGATGATGTTGTTGTTTCCGTTAACGGAAATAAAAACGGACTTTTCCGGTTCGTTTGAAACGTCAGAGTTTTTGATCGTTTTTTTCGAATATTGCTCCGTCGGTTCGTGCAATAAGCGTTTTAGCGAATTTAAACGTGTTTCAAACGTATCCGATTCCGGTCTGTTATCTTGTTTAATCATGCGACAGCCTCTATTACCCATTCTATTGCTTTTTGAGCATTTTCCGCAGATTCCGATACAATAATATCGTATACAACGGAAATGATACGGGCCGCTCGATCGGCTGAAAACGACTTGTGATGACTTTCTTCGTATTTTTTTAAAAATAAAACGGCAGATTCCAATGCGGTTTTATCGATTTTCGGTAATTCTGCAGGGACGTTTTCTTCGAATCCGTACAGCCAATTGGGTGATACTCCGAACGTATGGCAAATCCTGCAAAACATTTGCGCGTCCGGTTCACGTTTGTTTTTTAAATACTGATTAAGTCTGCTTTGACTGATTTCAAGCTGATCCGCTGCCCTTTGCTGAGTTAATCCTAATTCAGAAATTCTTTGATGTAAACGTTCTCCGATCATAACAATCCTTTATTTTTGAATTAACCCTTTTCGTATACTGGCATAGTTTATCACGTAATAAAATTAACTATTTGTTATTGAATAATTAAACTGTTTGTGATAAAAAGGTGGTGCTTTTTGTTGTTTAAAGGAGGGAAAAATGGAAGAAGCCGTTCAGAGGCATATAAAAGGTGCAAAATCGCAAGATGTTTGTATTTTAATTAAATTGTATGAGAATGGTCGGCTTGGAAAATTTCCGCAAGCGGAAAACCGTTTAAGGGCAGGGCTGTTGTTTATGAAGGATTTTCGTTTTTCTCTGTTTTCGCGGAAAGTGACCGGAAGTTATGACAAATTGTTTGTTCCTGTCGGTAAAGTGAAAGGTGATACGTCGGATTTGCGCTGTGACGCGGCCGACAGATATTTGCGAGCGCTGAAAGCGGTAGGCGTTTTCGGTGTATATGCGTTGCATTTTTTGCGTGACGAACAAAATGTCAGTTCGTTTTTGAAACGTTATCCGGTGCTGAACAAAGGAAGTCGTCGGACTTATCAAATGGTTTATCTGGCCGTTAATAAAATGTTGGATAAATTGGTTGATTTTTATGATGCGGAAAAAAGATGATTTGATCTGTTTGCTTTTTCCGTATAATAACTGAAAAACAATAAAAACGAAGGTTGTTATGAAAGATTTTTTAAAACTGATTTTTTTCGGAATTTCAAAAACGCCTAAACTGGAAATGTATCGTCCCGCGAACGGTGAAAAAAAAGAAATGACGGCCGGCTTTAACTGGCAGATTTTGTTGATCGGCGGTTTTTTCGGTTTGCCGTTGTTTTTTAAACGGTTGTGGGGATGGGCTTGGCTGATGTTTTCTCTGTCAACATTTCAATTCGTCGGTTTTTATTTACGTATGAAACGTATTTTGGCCGCATCGACGGTAGAAGAATATTACGCGTTGCAATCCCAATCCGATCCGGTCGGTTCGGCTGTTTCTTTCATATTGTTGCTTTTTACCGTTTTATTGGCCTTTAAAGGAAACGAGTGGGCCGTCAAACGATTGCTGAAAAAAGGGTGGCGTTTCACGGATGTCGCCGATCCGTCGGTTCAAGCCGCTGTTAAAAAATGGAAAATTTCCAAACATTATCTTAAATCGGTTAAAGAAGAAGATAAACTTTAATTATCCTTTTGTTTCCATAAATTTAATTCTGTTTCAGGATATTTCAAATGTCGCCTGTATACATGCAGGTTTTCCAATACACGCTGAACGTAATTACGTGTTTCGCTGAACGGAATCCGTTCTATCCAGTCTATTTGATCGATATCTTCTTGTGGCCGTCCGATGGAACGTAACCATCTGTTGACGTTTGTCGGTCCGGCATTATAGGCCGCAATCGCTAAAATATACGATCCGTTAAATCGTTTGAGCAGCTCGGCAAAGTAAGAGCTGCCCAGTTCAACGTTAAAATCGGGATTGGAATTCAGTTTTTGAACGGAAAAAGCTTTACGTTTCTTTCGAGCCATTTCTCGGGCGGTCGCCGGCATGATCTGCATCAGTCCGCGTGCGCCGGCCGATGATACGGCGTGGGAGGCGAAACTGCTTTCCTGCCGGATAATCGATAAAACAATAGCCGTCTCGGTTCGTTCGTCATGTTTTAAATCTCGAACGGGATAGCCTAAAGAAATCAGATCCATACCGTTTTGGCGCGCTTTGCGAGCGATGGAAACGGCTAAATCTTCGCGTTTAAGCTCGTGAGATAAAACATGAGCCAGCGCCGTTACGGCTTGAGGCGTGGAGGCGTTTAAAAACAAACGGGTGGCGAATAATCCGACAAGATCTTGTTGCGCGGCGTTTTCCAACATTTTCATGACGGCGAACAGTTCCGATTTTTTGATTTTTTCTGCCAATTCTTTATCAAGCTGTTCCGCAGCAGGTAAAGTGACGGGGCGTTTTAATTTTTCCGCGGCCAGCTGTCCGTAAATCGTCGTAATATTTTCGGCGGCTTTTTCGTAATGTTTGCGCGCTTTTTTTTGTTCGTTCATTTCTTCATAGGCTCTGCCCAGCCAATATTCGCCGCGTGAAACGCTGAGCGGAGAAGAAACGGATTTCAACATATTCTGGAAATGCTGAACGGCTTTGCTTTGTTTTTTCAGGTTTCGCAGTGCGATCCATCCGGCCGTCCATTCGGCGTCCGCAAAATCGGCGCCTTCTGTCAGATAATGGTTTTTGGCGATATTATAAGCGGTTTGATACTCTTTATCTGCCAAAAATTGTCTGATCAATGTCGCTTTTTCAGTCCACCAACGTGCCGTTTTTTGCTTTTCCGGGGGCAATTTTTCCAACAATTTTGCAGCGGCTCCGTATTTTTTGTTTGTTCGAAACCAACGCAACAGATCAAATGAGAGCCCTTCGTTTTTTTGCTGATTGTCCGGCAGGCTTTTAATATTTTTTCGAGCATTTTTATCGTTGGCGATCAAGTTTGCGCGTACTTGAGCCAGACTTTGTACATAGGTTCCCATAAACGGAATCAGACGGCGTGCTTGAGACGCTTTGCGTTCATCCAACAGTTTCTTTGTCCTGTTTGTGAAATCGCGCTCATCCAATAAAAAGAATAATTTTTCACGAAGCGTTTGAGTTTCTTCTTCGTTCAAATCACCCTTGGCCCATAAAGAATGAAACATGGGGACTGCTTTTTCCCATTCTTTTTTTTCCATCAGGATGTTTGCGTATGTTAATACGGCTTGCGGCGAAACGGGCGGATACTGTTTAAACCACTCTTCCAAATCACTTTTTTTTCCGGTGTTTAACAAGGCTTGCTCGGCGTTTCTGCGGATCAGATAAATGCGTGGCCAATCGGGATTTTTTTTTATAAAGTTCTGCGCGTCGCCGAAATCGGGAATTTGTTTTGCATCCGTTAAACGGAACCACTCGATTAATTTTAACAATTTCGGATCCGCCGTTGTCTTGGCGGCTTTTAATGCCGCCGAATAATCCTGAGAAACGGCGTATTTGATCGACCTGTTGTACGCTTGAAGCGTCGACGGCGGTGCGGCAAGTGACTTTGCCGGGGAAAAAAAACAAAAACAGCCAATCAGTAAAACGCACCGTTTCACTTATTTTTCCTTTGATGAAAATGTGAAAACTCTTTAATTTTTGTGGTATTTTTTTTAAGATACGGTTAATTTAAAAAGCGATTTTATTTTTTTAAGGAGGTCTTATGTTCAAAGGACTGTATACCGCCATAATCACCCCGTTTGATCGGGGGAGGGTTGATACGGATGCTTTTACCCGTTTGATCGAATTTCAAATCGGTTCGGGCGTGGACGGTTTGGTTGTTTGCGGTACGACGGGGGAAAGCGCCGTAATGACGCCGCAAGAATATGAACAAACAATTTCATTGTGCGTTAAAACCGTCGGCGGACGCGTTCCGGTTATTGCCGGAACCGGTTGCAACGATACGGCAAAAACGATTGCGAATACTCGTGTCGCCGAACAGGCGGGCGCAAATGCCGCTTTGATCGTAACGCCTTACTATAACAAACCGACGCAAGAAGGTCTTTTTTTGCATTATCAGGCAGTGCATGAAGCATCAAATCTGCCGATTATTTTGTATAACGTCCCCGGTCGTACCGGTGTGAACATCAGTCCCGAAACGGTCGGTCGGCTGTCCGCGTTCGATCGCATCGTCGGCATCAAAGACGCGACTCCCGATCTGATGCGTCCGTTAAGGTTGCGTGCCGCCGTGAAAAAGAAAGATTTTTCGATTTTATCGGGAGAAGACGCTTCAATCGTTGCTTTTTTGGCTCACGGCGGTGACGGCTGCATTTCCGTAACAGCCAATGTCGCTCCGGCTTTGTGTGCCGAAGTGCATCGCGCATGGGCAAACAAAAATTGGGAACGGGTCGCCTGTCTGCGCGATCTTTTGTTGGATTTGCATGATGCCATGTTTATCGAAAGCAACCCCGCACCGGTTAAATTCGCAGCCGCTCAATTGGGATTCGGGAACGGAGAATTGCGTTTGCCGTTGTGTGAAATTACACAAAAATCAAAGGAAATCGTTTTATCAGCCATGAAATCGGCGGGTATAGCGGGGTAAAGAATGGCCGCGAATAAAAAATCAACGATGATCAATACGGGAACTGTTGCTAAAAACAGAAAAGCCCACTTTAATTACGCTATCGAGGAAACGGTCGAAGCCGGTTTGATCCTGACGGGGGCGGAGGTAAAGTCTTTGCGTCTGGGACGAGCCAGTATTAATGAAGCGTATGCCGGTGTACAGGAAGGTGAACTGTATTTGATCAACGCGTCGATTTTGGAATACGGTTCTATCGGGTATATGAAGCACACGGCCGCCCGTCCGCGTAAGTTGCTGGTTCATAAAAAGGAACTGAAACGCCTGACCGGAGCCGTCGCCCGCAAAGGGTATACTTTGATACCTTTGGAACTTTATTTTAACGCTCGCGGAATCGCAAAAATAAAAATCGGTCTGGGGGTTGGAAAAAACAATATTGACAGACGCGAAGACATCAAAAAACGTGACTGGGATCGTGAAAAACACCGGCTGTTAAAAGGCGGCTGATTTATTTTTTGCAATTTATGTTTTTTTGTGTTTTCTTTGAACAAAGAATTTTTGCCGGAGGATATGAATATAAAAGTCGGATCGTAGCCATG
>JAZNBT010000163.1:0-6369 GCA_045587165.1 Alphaproteobacteria bacterium
TTAGCAAGCCAATCTTCATTTTCATCTCCTTGGCTCACAGAACGACATGGCTCCGATCCGACTTGCTGGAAGCCGTTGCAGCCGTTCTGGGACGTTTCCCGACGGTAGAAGAATATTTTAAGGCGGTTAAAAATGGTTAAAGCGTTTGTTGACGTTGCTCTGCCCGAAGAAGCGGCAGGAATGGCATATGAGATTGTAAAAAAAGAATTGGTTGAACCTTTTTCGGATTTTGTCGGGCAAAAGCGTTTGCGCGAACATGACTGGAGTTTGAAGGGGCGTATCCAGACAAACGGTGAAGTTATTCGGGAAACGATCGAAATGGCCGGCGGGGATAAAAACGCCGTTTTGGTTAAAGGGCCGGGGGTGACGCCGACCAAAGAACAAACGCAGGCCGTTTTGAATTTGTTGGACGATGCTCGTAAACCCGAGGAATTAAGCAAACTGGTGACGGGAACTCCTAACGGGTATATGCGGGGGCATTGGTTGGTCAAAGGCAATCTGGAACGTTATGAGAATCCGGGGTTGTCTGATTTGTTGGAAACGTCTTTGCCCGTTTACGATCATGCTGGAAAGATTGACGTGTTGTTTTTGGACGGCGGACGGGAAAAAGACGGTTTCTTTTTTAATTTGGAAAACGATGCCGAAGTACGGGTCGATTTTAACCGGCGAACGGTACGGGAATCCGAAAAGCTTTCCGCAGGATCCGCCGTTTACGCTAAAATAACCCGCCGCGAGGATGTGGTCGCTTTGTGCGATCAGGCGATCGGCAAAAATAATGACATCGTATTCATGTCAAAATATACGGTTCGTCCCGAATTGGACGGCGAAAAAAAGAAAATCTATAACGACCGGCGTGAAGAACACGGCTTAAAACGGTTGGAAGGCAATCAAGGCGATATTGTCGATGCCGCTTTTGCCCGTATGCTTTCAAAACCGGTTACCCGAAATACGACGGTTTTGGTGCCGGATCCTTCTTACGGGCCGAAAATCGCCGCCGTTTTAAACGCAGTGTATGCCTGCGGCGTAAAAAAGTCGGTCGGTGAATTTTCCGTTTGCCGCTTCTCCGCCGGAAAAAGCGAATACGGCGGATTAAATCAAGTCGTGAAAGAAGACGGTGAATACAGATTGTATATCGGTTTCAAAGAATTTCGCATTCCGGTTAAAGCCGGCGATATGTTTGAAGAAATGCATTATGATTACGCAGACGCCGTTCGTTATGTGAAGCAGGTGTTTTATCAGGCCGCCGTGAAAAAATACAAACGGGTCGTTTTCGCGTTTGATGAATCGGATTTATACGATGTTCCAGTCATTAAGGCCGTTCGTGATGAAGCTTGGAAATTGAAAAAAGTGGAAGGCGAAGATTTTCTGATCATGAAACCGGATGCGGCGGCCGTTATGATGTTTACGGCGCCGTTGCCGGGCGGAACGTGCTATGCGTACGACAATCTGTGGGGAGATATTGTTTCGGACGCCATGGACCTGGGAGCCAGTATCGCGTCAATTAATTCGGTGATTTTACTGGCTGACGGTCGGGTTTGGCCCGAAATGGGCGGCGCGGGAACCGCCCCCGATTTGATTACGTTGTTTCAAAAAGAAGGTTTCTGGCGTTATAACCCGATTCCGATTATTGAAGGATTGGCCATCGGATTTTCTCAAGCGGCTTTGGCGGAACCTGAAAATGCCGGATTGAAAAGTTATGCCGAAGCCTTGCATACGGCCTATATCAACGTGTTGAAAAAAGGAATGGCTACGCCGGATTTGGTCACAAAATTAAAATCCGTCCAAAAAACGGGGGTGGATACGGTTTCGTTTGTTAAGGCTGTAAGGGTAGAATTGTTAACTCTTTTGGGGTTAAAAGAAGAAGCTGAAGCGCAAGCGCGGGAATTACGTCAAACGTTAAGGGAAGTCAGATGACGGCAAAAACAATAAAGTTGGAATACAATGGAACGGAATTTGAACTGCCGGTTTTGTATTCAACGACGGGAGAAGGGTGTATAGATATTTCCGAATTGCGATCCAAAACAGGGTTGACGACGTTGGATCCGGGGTTTGGCAATACGGCCTCTTGCGTCAGTAAAATTACATACGTAAACGGCGAAAAAGGTATTTTGCGTTATCGCGGAATTCCGATTGAGACGGTTGCGGAAAAAATGACGTTCGTCGAAACGGCATGGTTATTGATTTACGGACGTTTGCCGACAATGGCTGAAATGAAATTCTTCAGCTCGCGGTTGACGAACAACGAATTGTTGCACGAGGGGTTGTTACATCATTTCGATGCTTTCCCGCCGAGCGGACAGCCGATGTCGATTCTGTCGGCCGTCGTTAATTCGTTGATTTGCTATTCGCCCGAAATTATGGATACGAAGGACGAAGAAGCCATGCGCAACGCGGTCGCTGCCATCATTTCAAAAGTACGTACGATTGCCGCCTTTTCTTATCGCAAGGCCATGGGATTGCCGTTCGTTTATCCGGATCCGGCGCGCAGTTATTGCGAAAATTTCCTGCATATGATGTTTTCCATTCCGCATCGGCCGCATCAGCCGACGCCGGAAGCGGTAAAGGCATTGAATTTGTTTTTGATGCTGCATGCGGATCATGAACAGAATTGTTCGACATCGACGGTGCGAGTCGTCGGGTCGGCGGAAACGAATTTGTTTTCATCGGTGGCTTCCGGAATTTGCGCTTTGTGGGGGAAATTGCACGGCGGGGCGAATGTCGCCGTGTTCGAAATGTTGTCGCGATTGGCAAACGGTGATGAAGAAATTGAATCTTTCGTCGAACGCGTAAAACAAAAACAGGTTCGTTTGATGGGCTTCGGACACAGAGTGTATAAAACGTTTGATCCTCGGGCAAAGATTTTGAAAAAAGCCGTTTTTGATCTGTTGGAAAACGAACGAATTGATGATCCGCTGATTAATATCGCTTTGAAACTGGAAGAGATCGCGTTGAACGACGATTATTTCAAAGAACGCAATCTGTATCCGAACGTTGATTTCTATTCGGGGATGATTTTGCGTGCTTTGCGGATTCCGTTGAATATGTACACGGTTATGTTTGCCATCGGTCGTATGCCCGGATGGATTGCTCATTGGCGAGAAGGCAATGAAGGGCCTCGTCGTTTGGCGCGTCCGCGGCAGTTGTATCAAGGGGCTGTGGAAACGCCGTTCGTACCGCTTGATCTTCGTCATGATGAAGAATTTTAAGGAGAACGGGTATGCTTTATGAAAATCTGAGTGTTAAAAAAAGCGAACTGGATAAACTGCCCGCTTTGTCCGCGGAAAAACAGGAAGAATTAAGAAAAAAAATCGAACTTGAAATCGCTTATGTCGGCGGATTTTTTGACGGTTCGACGCTGACGTGTAAAGAAACGGCCGAAATTTTATATGAAGACAAAACCGTCGAAAAACATTCTTTGACCGAACATATTCGGGCATTGAACTCTGCAAAAGTTTTTGAAATGATTTCGGAACTGGCTCAAAAGGTTAATCATCAGATTGACGATACCGATGTTAAAAACATGCACCGTATCGTCGTGCGTAATCTGGATGATAAAAACGGCGGCATGTACCGCGGCTTCAAGTTGGATTTCCCCGTCGGTACGCATGAAATGCCCGATTCCGTCCGCGTTCAGCGTATGATGAACGATTTCGGAATGTGGCTGTTCGCCGCACGGACGTTGCATCCCGCAGCATTGGCCGCCGAAGCACATTTGCGTTTGATGTCCATCATGCCTTTCGGTATGGGAAATGCTTGTACCGCGCGTTTTTTGATGAATTTGATGCTGATGCGTCACGGTTATCCGCCCGCTTTGTTTGCCAGACGCGAAAAGAAAGAATATTGGGACAGTTTGGAAAGCGCCATTTTTAAAAATGACCGGACGGGATATGACAAATTGATTTGCCGTGCCGTGAACAGAGCGATGGAAACATATATCCAGGCATCGGAAAGCCGTGTTTTTGAAGAAATAGATTCCGGTCCTTATTTCCTGCGCATCGGTCAATTGGCCAAAGAAACGGGAGAACGCGTTTCGACCTTGCGTTATTGGACCGGTTTGGGATTGTTGGAAACGGCAGGCAAGACATCCGCGGATTACACGCTGTATTCGTCTGAAATTCTGCCGCGTATCAAAAGATTGAAGGAATTGAAAGAACAACGTTTCACGTTGGAAGAAATTCGCGCAAAATTACAAGAAGAATAGTTCTTAATTTCTAAAACGATTGCGATCGGTTATAGCCGGACTCGTCTAATGTCGGCGTGTCGCTGCCAGATGTTTCTGTTGTACAGTGTTATTCGGTAAAACGCTGAAACAAGGAGAGTAATATGTCTGCAAATGAACGGCTTGTTGCAAAGAGGATGGCAAAAGCTTTGGCTTTTTTATGCTTGAATGATCATTTTAAACTGCCGTTGCATAACGGCAGCAGTCCTGTTTCGAAAACGGGCGATTATTCCGATGTGTTCATTACGGACGCGGAAGGCCATCAAACAATTTGGTGTCAGACTTGCCGCGTCTCCTATCAGGAACGTGAAAAGATGATTAAAGACGTTGCTGACGGTATTTATGATTTTTTGCTGAATATCGAAACGGATTCTTATGCCCGTCGGTTGGAAAACGCTTATCATGTTTCCGTTCACTTGAAAGAGGCGGATCATAAAAGAAAGTTAAAAAAACAAAGATAATTTTTTTGTTTCTTTTAAAACGGATTCAAGGTAAAACAAAAGGTGTGTTTTAACCGACGGATCTGTTTTTAAAATGAAAAAATCTGCTGGCTGCGGGCTGTTGCCCGTTGGAATGACGGACGTTTTGCCCCCCTTTGTCGACGCCGAGGCCGAGGCAGTCGAAAGAGCTGTCGGCGTTTTTCAAAGTTGCGGTTATCAGCGCGTTGCGCCGCCGCTGTTGGAATTTGAAGAAACGTTGTTATCCGAAAAATATAACGATTTGTCGACTCAGACATTTCGTGTGACGGATGCCGTCAGTGGCAAGATTATGGGGTTGCGGGCCGATATGACACCGCAAATCAGCCGGATTGCCGCCACCCGTCTGCAAAATGAGCCGAGGCCGTTGCGTTTGGCTTATTCAGGGCATGTCGTACGCATGTTTCCGACACAGTTGAATCCTGCCCGTCAGATTTTGCAGGTCGGGGCGGAATTAATCGGAGCCGATTGCGCCAAAGCTGATGCCGAAATCATTCTGCTTGCCGCAGAGACGCTTGAAAAATTAGGTGTTCCGTCTTTTGTCTTTGATTTGAATTTGCCGACGTTGTTTCCGGCGTTATGTGAAGCGTATTGTATCGACAAAGACGATCGTGAAAAAATGACGGTTTTCTTAAATCAAAAGGATTTTGCCGCGGCTTCGGCCGTTTTGGATGCGACGAATAAAAAAGCGCGCGATGCCAAATTCGTTTTTGATTCTTTATTTCAGGCTTTCGGTGATTGCGATCGAGTGTTGAATATTCTGAAATCGTTGTCTTTGCCCGAAGAAGCCGCCGCCGAACGCAGTCGGTTGGTTGACGTTATATCTTTGCTGAAACGGGAAAAAAACGATTTGGCATTGACGGTGGATGTTTTGGAAAATCGCGGATTTGAATATCACTGCGGTATCGGTTTTTCAATCTTTTCCAAACAAAGCGGCCATGAATTGGGACGCGGCGGTCGCTATATCGCCGGATTGTCGGGCATTCTGCCGGAACCGGCCGTCGGTGTTACATTATATATGGCTGATATCTTGGATATTTTAGAAAAAACGGAAACAAAAACACGCGTTTATATTCCCGATGACGTTCCTTTTTCGCAAACGGCGGATTTGCGCGCCAAGGGATATATTACCGTCTGCGGAGTCAAATCCGGCGGGCGAGAAGAAGCACAGCGGCTGTTATGCAGCTGTATTTACACGAGCGGTCGGGTGCAACCGCTTTAGCTTATTTTTTTTAAGGAGCAGAAAATATGACCAATATCGTAATCATCGGAGCCCAGTGGGGCGATGAAGGCAAAGGTAAAATTGTCGATCTGATGAGCGAAAAAGCCGATGTCGTCGTTCGTTTCCAAGGCGGAAACAATGCCGGACATACGTTGGTGGTTGACGGAATAACCTATAAGTTGTCGTTATTGCCTTCGGGGATCGTTCGCGGCAAAACATCCGTTGTTGGAAACGGTGTCGTCGTTGATCCGTGGGCTTTGCGTGATGAAATCGGTCGAGTGACTGATTTGGGAACAAAGGTTTCTCCGGATGTTTTGAAAATTTCAGATCAGGCAACGTTGATTCTGCCGTTGCACCGTGAATTGGATCAAATGAGCGAAGCCGCCGCCGGTAAAGGAAAAATCGGCACGACGGGACGCGGTATCGGTCCGGCTTATCAGGAAAGTCGGAGG
>JAZNBT010000164.1:0-1655 GCA_045587165.1 Alphaproteobacteria bacterium
CCCGGGCGATGTTCACATTCTAAAACAAGACTTATGCGATTAGCTCCGGGATAAATTTCGGTATCTTTTGAAATGCAGATAAATCTGGTGTAGTTATTGTCGCTGTTCTGAATGTTTTGTTTTATAGGTACAAGTCCGTAGATCTCGCAACCCGAATGCGATGCGATCGCTGCAACCGTGTTGTCATCGTTATTTGCAACGGATTGCGCCGCCATCGCCGTGTTTGCGACAGCCGTTATTTTAACATCGGCACCCAATGTCTTTAAAAATTCACTGCATTGACCGAGCGCCTGTTCGTGAGACCTGATCTCTTTTATGTCTTCAAGTTTTGTTCCGGGTTTTGCTAAAAGTTCGTGGCGAATGCAAAGACGTTCGCTTTTAACGATTTTTACATTTTTTGTTCTTAACAGATCGTACGTTGCTCTAACGGAACCGTTTGAACTGTTTTCTATCGGAACGACACCGAAACGGCAAAGACCGCTTTCGACCGCATCGAAAACCGCCTCAAAAGTCTTGAAAAACATCAGATTTCCGCGAGGAAAGATCTTGTCCGCCGCCATCTGCGAATACGCGCCTTCAACGCCCTGACAAGCGACCGTTGCGCTTTGGGGGAACATATCGGGGCTGTTTTTTAATGCTTCTTCGATATTTTTACTCAATTCGGAGCTTTCTGTGTTCAATGTTTCCTGATATGCTCTGCTGAGTTCAAAAATGGTCGTATAAAGGCGATGTGAAAACTGCTCCATATCGCCACTTTCTTTCATCACACGATCCAATATCTCACGTTCTCTGCCCTTGTTTAAAACAGGCAGATTGTGAGCTTTTTTATATGCCGCAACTTCTGCGGAAAGATTCATTCTTTCAAGAAAAAGGGGCAGAAGCTTATCGTCTATTTCATCTATCCTTTTTCTGATCTCGGAAAGATCCATTTATATTACCTCGCTCTCTTCCAAAAGCATATCGAGAATCGCTGTTGCCGCAACCGCTTCAACAACAGGTACGGCTCTTACTGCGATGCAGGGGTCGTGTCTGCCTTTTACGGTAACAGTTGTGTTTTCCATTGTTTTAACATCAACGGTACGCTGTTCTTTTCCTATTGACGGCGTGGGTTTAAACGCAGTTGTAAATACTATCGGCATTCCGTTTGAAATACCGCCGAGAATGCCTCCGCAGTTGTTTGTTTCCGTCACGATAACGCCATCTTTTACGGTGAACGGATCGTTGTTTTCGGAACCCAACATTTCTGCGGATTCGAATCCCGCCCCGAATTCTATTCCCTTCACTGCCGGAATACCGAAAATTGCCTGAGCGATGCGGTTTTCTATACCGTCAAACATCGGGGAGCCTATTCCTGCAGGCAATCCGATTATTGCACATTCAATTTTTGCGCCCACGGAATCAGCGTCCTTTGCTGCAAGACGTATAACTTCAGCCATTTTTTTACCGCATTCATCGTTTACGGTCGGCAATTCTTTTTTTGCGGTCTCGTCAAATAGTTCTTTTGATGGGTATAACGGAAATTTTTCGCCATTTTCTTTTCCGACGGATAATATCTGTGCGCCGATATATATGCCTCGTCTTTCAAGTATCTGTTTTGCGATTCCGCCTGCTATGCAGAGGGGAGCTGTCAATCTTCCCGAAAAATGTCCGCCGCC
>JAZNBT010000165.1:0-2776 GCA_045587165.1 Alphaproteobacteria bacterium
TTCCTAAGACCGCTTGGCCTCCGACTTGGAAACATTTTTAAATGCCACCCCTTGAGGAATGGAAGCGATTTTTGTTTTCAGCTGATGAATGACATCTTTTTTATAATTAATGACATCAAACGTGACATCAAAGGAATAGGAATCTTTCGTTTGTGAAAAATATCCCGTCTTTGACAGGAATGAAGTGATTGACGTCAAATTATCGAAAAAAGGATCCGCATCAAAACGCGGAAATATAAAGGAACCGTCTACGACTTTCGGCAACAAATGCTGAGCCAATTTCGTCTGACGAACGGGGGCATCGTCCAACTTAACGGGTTCGGACGGATTTTTCGGATCCCTTAAAATAATTTCTTCACCCGAAAGGATATCTTCTTCTTCCTGCGCCTGCAGAGAAGAAGCCTCTTGCGGCGACAAAGAACGAACGGACATTTTTCCCGATGCCGATGACGTTCCGTACTTAAACAGGATTTCCGTCAATTCCGTCGTTCTGGTCTGCGCGTTTTTGTTCAATTTCAAATTACCGACGGCCGGCTGAAAAAGCTCTGCCGGCAGTTTTTCTTGAGGAAACAACAAAGCAAAAAACTGATCCGGTTTACGAACATCAAACATCAGATTACCGGTTAAAATCCCCCTGTCCGTTTCCGTCAAACCGTATTTACCGTTAAAGACAATCGACGTTTCCGCCGGAGCGTTAATCAAACGTAACGAGAAATCAGGTGATTGCGCCGGCGTAAACTTTTCGACTTTTAAAGAAAAGCCGAAACTGGAAGCCATCGCGCCGAAATTCCCTTCAAAGAAAAAAGGCCCTTGTATGCTGTCGGCGAACAATTCCGCGTTGACGCGATCCCATTTTTGCGGCGGCGTATACTTGTCGGCTTTGACCTCCGCGGATCCGTCCGTCAACAACAAACTGTCGAAACCGATTGTCGCATCCGCGACCGTCCGATCAAAAAATGCCGCCTGCCAGTTCCACTTTCCGTTCGGCATCGTTTCAAAATAAAATTGCGGTGAAAAAAGCGTAACCTTTTTAACTTTGATCTTTCTGCGGAATAACGACCTCGTATCAAATAAAATTTCAGCACGGGCCGCCCGCATCATCTGCGGATAAGTCGTGTCCGATACATTCCCTAAAGTAACCTGCCCCAATTTCAACATGGGAGCCGGTTTCATGGAAAAAGTCGGCTGCCCCTGAACGGCCAAGGTCAATCCCGTACGCGATTTGACCGCCGCAGCCGTTTCTTGGACATACTCGTTCCAATTAATGTTGGTCGGCAAAATAAAATAAACACCGGCCCCAAGCAAAGCCACAAAAGCAACAAGAATAAGGATAAGCTTTTTCACGAATCAAAACTCCGCCCTGTTTATGTTCCGAATTTTATCTGGTTTTCGTCCCGAACAAACGGTCGCCGGCATCGCCCAATCCCGGCAGGATATAACCGTGATCATTCAAACATTCGTCTAACGATGCGACATACACGGGAACATCCGGATGAGCTTCGGTAAAAACACGAACCCCTTCAGGGGCGGCGACCAAAGCCAAAAAGATGATTTTACTTTCGGGGACACCGTGTTTTATCAATGTGTCAACCGCAGCGGCGGCCGAATTGCCCGTAGCCAGCATCGGATCAACCAAAATAAACAAACGATCGTCGACCGGCGGCAACTTTACCAAATATTCAACGGGTTTCAACGTTTCAGGATCGCGATACAATCCTATATGCCCGACACGCGCGGACGGCACCAACTGCAGCAACCCGTCAGCCATGCCGATTCCCGCGCGTAATATCGGAACTACGGCCAATTTCTTTCCGGCGATGACCGGAGCTTTCATCTTAACCAGAGGCGTATCGATTTCTTCGAAAGTCAAAGGCAGCTCGCGCGTTACTTCATACCCCATTAAAAGGGCGATTTCCTTTAACAGCTCCCTGAATGTGCGCGTTGAGGTCGTCATGTCGCGCATTAACGTCAGCTTATGTTGAATTAAAGGGTGTTTCAAAACATGCAGATTGGGAAATTCGGAACTGTTCGACATAAAATCATCCTCAAAGTTAAAACAAAATCCTTCATTAAAGAGTTATACGGTACAGATAAAAGAAAACCAACCCCATTTTTTCAATTTCGAACGATTTTTTTATAAATTAAAGTAAACAGTTTTTTTATGACTTGACGAAAGTTTAACCTATATCTTAGAGTGCATAAAATATGTATGAAGGTGGTATCATGAATACACTTGACGAAATGTTGCAAATGGCACGCGATGCGATGCAAAAAGCATACACTCCTTATTCGAAATTTGCCGTCGGCGCGGTAATAAAAGCTCAAAGCGGAAAAATGTACGCCGGATGTAATGTTGAAAATGCCGCTTATCCCGCAGGTTCCTGCGCGGAACAGGGCGCCATTTCCGCCATGATATTGGGCGGAGATACAAAAATTCAGGAAATGGTTGTTATGGGGGACGGCGAACATCTGGTATCGCCGTGCGGTTCATGCCGTCAACGGATACGTGAATTTGCGGCTCCGGACACCGTTATCCACATCTGCGATCAAAAAGGTGTTCGCAAATCTATGACTCTGGACGAACTTTTACCGGTTTCGTTCGGTCCGGAAAATCTAAAACGTTAAATCGGAATATCTTGTAAAAAGAGGAAATTTATGAAAGAAACAATCAATCAGGTTGCTCAGCAGATCAAAGCAAAAATCGGCGACTATGCGCCTAAAATCGGAATTATTTTAGGCAGCGGATTAGGCGGCGTCGCGGAAGCTATCGAAAACC
>JAZNBT010000166.1:0-31905 GCA_045587165.1 Alphaproteobacteria bacterium
TAGCCATGTCGTTCTGTGAGCCAAGGAGTTGAAAATGAAAATTGTCTTCCTAAGACCGCTTGGCCTCCGACTTAAACGGCGTAACGATACGTTGGTTTCGGCTTTGGACAATATTGCCGGGATCGGAGCCAAGCGCAAAAAAGCTTTATTGCAACATTTCGGATCCGTTCGCGCGATCAAGGCCGTCAGCGCCGAAGAAATCGCCAAAGTCGAAGGAATCAGTCCGACTTTAGCAAAACAGATTTTTGAAGCGTTAAAGTAAGATCTTCAATCTTCTTTCGAAGAAATCGGAGTCGCCTGCGCCGCGAAATCTTTGACGTCTTTAACCGTTTTTTTCGCACTGCAAACGACACCTGCGCCCGCGATGCAACCGCCTTCACACGTCATCATTTCAATTAAGTTTCCGGGATTTTTACCCTTCGGATACATTTTGAATAAACGCAGCATGGCGGGTTTGATACCGTTGATACAGACCGGTTTGACTTCCGCCCGTCCGTTAACGACGGCTTCGACGGCTGCGGCAACGCCACCCGTTACGGCAAAGCCGCGTCCTTCGGCTGACGGTAATGTATCAAATTCTGCCGGTGCGCAATCGGTGACGTTGATGTTGGAGGCTTCGAACAAAGCGTCCAATTCTTCAAAAGTCATTACGAAATCAATTAAGGGATCGTTAATGCCTTCATAACGTTTGGCAACGCAAGGTCCGATAAAAACGGTTACGACATCCGGATCTTGTTTAGCCATTTCCGCTGTATAATGCATTGGCGTCGCCGTATCGGATACGAATTGAGCCAACTCGGGAACATGCCGTTTAACCGTTTCGATATAGCCCGGACAACAAGACGTTGTCATAAAAGCATCGCCCCGTTCCATGCGTTCGATAAATTCTTTTGCTTCGTTCCGCGTTGTGATATCCGCGCCGACGGCGACTTCTATTACGCTTGAAAAACCGATTGCTTTTAAAGCGGAAACGATCTGTGCGACGGTTCCCGGAAATTGTCCGGCAATGGCGGGCGCCAACATCGCAACGGTTTTTTTATGTTCACGAAGCATGACCTTTAAAATATCTATGATTTGGCTCCGTTCCATGACGGCGGCAAACGGGCAGGCTCGCATACATTGACCGCAGGAAACGCATTTGTCGAAATCGATTTCGGCGCGTCCGGCCGTGCCGCGATGAATTGCTCCGACGGGGCAGACGTTTTCACAAGGGACGACGCGTTTCATGATTGCTTGGTACGGGCAGGCTTCTTTACATCTGCCGCAACTTTTACATTTATCGGGATTGATTCGGGCCGGTCCTTTGGTGACATCAATGGCGCCGAAAGGACAAGCCAAAGCGCATGAGCGAGCCAAACAGCTTTGGCATAATTCGGTGACAACATAAGAAGAGGTGACACATTCGTTGCACGCAATGTCCAAAACGGTCATTACGGGCGAAGTCGGCTTTTCCCTTGCCAAAGCTCGACGCGCATATTCTGATAAAGGAGTAACTTCGTCATCGTCTTCGACACGGAAACCCAATGCCGCCAAACAGCGTGTCCTCAAAATGGCGCGTTCCTTGTAAATGCAACAACGATAAGCCGCCTGTTTTGCGGGTAAAATGTCGACCGGAATTTTATCGATATCCTGCAATGGCGATTTTTTTAAAAAAGAACGCACCAGACGAATCAATATTTCTCGACGGAAATACTTGGCGTGATCTCTGATTTCCATAGGCGTAAAGCTCCTTTTTTATGCCGCCAGCCAATCGGGACGGAACAGCATCACAAACCCTAAAACAAACAAGATAACGCCTCCGATTAGTTTGCACCAAACCATATATTTGTCTCCGGCGTATTTGTTTACCGCAAAAGCTGCCAGCGAAAAAACGATCAAATCGTCCAACATAAAGAAGAACACATAAACGCTGATATACCAATAATGCATGAATGTTGACAGATTTGAAAAAGCCAACACGCTGGTGAAAATGGCGGGTAAGGCGGCCGAACATACAAATTCAATTCCGTTGACGACGATAGCCAGGGCGAATACACCGGTTAACGTTCCCCAACTGAGCGGTTTTTCGGCCAAGTTTTTAATTCTGTTTTTAATTCGGTTGCGTCCTTCGGGCGAAGTGACTTTACATGTCGGACCTTCAAAGAACGAGCGCAGGGATTCAAATCCGGTGTAAAGCGCGATGGCTCCGATGCCGACCGTTAACAAACGGATATAGCCGATCAATTTGAATAAATTGATCCAACCTGCCATCAATGCAAAATAAAATACGGCCGACGCTCCGACAAACGCTCCGACAATTACGAACGTTTTTCGTTTGTCGCGCAGATCGACAATGACGGAAATCATGAAAACCAATACCCACATGGCACAAGGATTGAATCCGTCAACCAATCCCAAAACAACGGACAGGAACGGAATGGACTGTTGAAATACGTCAACATCCCCGAAATAAGGCAGATTGACAATACGGCTGGGTTTGGGCGGTTCTTTCCCTAATGCTTTGGCAATGTCTTCCGCCGTGATTTCGCCCAATTCCGCAGGCGCATCGCAGTCTCCTTCTTCGCCGTAAGCGCAGGAGGCATGTGTTTCACTGCCGGTTATTTCGCCTTTCATCAAGGAACGGTATGCGGCGGCATTAAAGCCGACGACGAAATTCTCTCCGTTTTTTAAAACGGGGACGCCTTTAATGTTGTTTTTTTCGGCAAATTCCAAAAATTCATTACGTTGCTGATCGGAAATTGTCGACAATTCCAACTGCTGTACGGGCTTTGTCGGGAACTCCGCCTGCAATTCGGATTCAATAAAGCGGATTGCTTCGGCACAATGAGGACAACCGTGCGTGTGATATAAGCGTATACCGTCGGTATTTGCGGTTAAATCTGTATCGTTTGTTTTAAAAAATCCGATCCAAACAAACAATGCCAAACAAAGACATAAAACAACAGCGCGAACTTTATCTTCTTTTAAATCGGCAATAAAGTTTTTGATAAACGTCATTTACGGCTCCTTTATTTTCAAACCAATACAAATACCCGAAAAACTATATCAGCATTTCCATGTTTTATATAGCCTTTTTTCTTTCGTAAAGGTGATCATAAAACGAATTTTGGATCCGGCTAAACTTGTTGTCGTATATGAAACCGTATTTTTTCGGCATAAACTGGAAAAAAGATTTTGACGGGAGAAATAAATGGTTGAAAGCAAGTTGGAAATTTACGCTCCGGTTTCAGGGAAGACGATTCCTATTGAATCGGTTCCGGATTTGGTTTTTGCTCAGAAAACGATCGGTGACGGTATCTCTGTCGCTCCGTCATCGTATGTGTTGTGTGCGCCGTGTGACGGTACTATTACAAATATTCATTCCGCTCATCATGCGTTAACCCTTCAAACGCCTCAGGGAATAGATGTGCTGATGCATATCGGTTTGGATACCGTTTTGCTTAAAGGCCGTGGCTTCAGCTTAAAAACTGCAGTAGGCCGATCCGTTAAAACGGGCGATCCTTTAATTGCTTTTAACCGCGATATAATTGAACAAAACGGCAAAAGTCTTTTGACGGAAATCGTTATTGCCAATATGGATAAAACGGCGGGAATAAAAGCGGAAATCAATAAAGACGTTCATGCCGGAACAGATGTGATTTTGACGGTTGATTTAAAAAAAGATTTAACATTGGTTCCGGTTTTATCCGATTCCGGCGTTTATACACAGTCTTGGGAAATCGAAATAAAGAATCCGGCGGGTTTACATGCTCGTCCGGCCGCTGTTTTAGTGAATGCCGCCAAGCGGTTTTCCTGTGATGTTTCCTTGAGCGTCAATGCCAAAACGGCTAATGCAAAAAGTTTGGTGGCTGTCATGGGATTGGATATTAAAAAAGGCGACTATGTTCGTTTGATCGCCAAGGGGATCGATGCGGAAGACGCAATGAAAAAGTTGATTCCGTTGATTGAAACCGGATTGGGTGAAGACTTGACAAAGCCTGTTGAAGTTTCGGCGTCGAAAACGTCAACCTTTTTTAAAAATCAAGATCAAGAAGGAATCTTTTCCGGAGTGTCGGCTTCTCCGGGCGCGGCTGTCGGTGTTGTCGTCCAACTGCAGGATGTTGCAATGGAAGTTGAAGAATTCGGGGCTCCTCCGGGAATAGAAAAATCGAAACTGACCGCCGCGTTGGCCGAAGCAAAGCTGCAATTAAGCGATTTGTTTGAACAAACGCGAAAATCAGCAGGCGCTGAGAAAGCCGCAATATTTGCCGCACATCAGGAATTGTTAGCGGATCCTGAATTGTTAACGGAAACGGAAAGGCTGATTGATCAGGGACGCAGCGCCGCTTTTGCTTGGAAGCAAACGATTAATAAACAAGCTGCAGTTTTTTCAGAAATGAAAAACGAGCTGCTTGCCGGACGAGCCAATGATTTGCGCGATGTCGGCAAACGTGTCTTGCGTCTTTTGACCGGTGAAGTAGAACAAAAGCTCAGTCTGCCTGAAAATACGATTTTAATTGCACAGGATTTGTCGCCTTCCGATGCGGCGTCGTTGGATCGAAAGAAAGTCGTCGGGTTTGCTACGGTCGGCGGCGGGGCGTCATCTCATGCCGCTATTCTCGCGCGATCATTGTTATTGCCCGCGGTAACGGGGATGTCTGCGAATATTTTAAATATATTAAACGGAACGCCGGTTTTATTGGACGGGACAAAAGGCGAATTACGTCTGAATCCCGATGAAACGGAAAAAGAAGCCGCCGTCCGTCAGGAACAGGCTGAACGCAAAATCAGATCTGAACTTATGAAAAACAAAGACGATCCCGCCGTGACAACCGATAATGTACGTTTGGAAGTCGGTGGTAATATCGCCGGTATCGAAGGCGCAGGCGAAGTCGTTGATTTCGGAGGGGAAGGGGTCGGATTGCTGCGGTCCGAATTTTTATTTTCCGGGCGCAAAGTTCCTCCTTCCGAAGACGAACAGACGGCTGTTTATCGTGCTATTGCCGAAACCCTGGGGCCAAATAAAACGTTGATCGTCCGCACGTTGGATGTCGGCGGAGACAAGCCGTTGTCTTATATGCCGATGCCGAAAGAGGACAATCCGTTTTTAGGGGTGCGCGGTTTGCGTTTAAGTCTGCTTTATCCGGATGTTTTTCGCGAACAAATCCGCGCCGTTCTGCGTGCCGCGGATAAAACGAAAATACGCGTTATGTTTCCGATGGTCACCGTGTTGGAAGAATTGCTGAAGGCTAAACAAATCGTAGCGGAAGAACAAAAAAATCTCGGCGTGTCTTCCGCGATTGAAACGGGTGTAATGATCGAAGTCCCCGCCGCCGCGATTATGGCGGATGTTTTGGCCCCTCATGTTGATTTCTTTTCGATCGGCACAAATGATTTAACACAATATACGATGGCTTCAGATCGTGGAAATCCTTTGCTTTCGCCTTTTTCGGACGCATTGCATCCGGCGGTTTTACGGATGATCCGCACAACGGTTGACGGGGCTGAAAAACACGGTAAATGGGTGGGCGTTTGCGGCGCCGCGGCCGGAGATGAAACCGCCGTTCCCGCGTTGATCGGATTGGGCGTGCGCGAATTAAGCGTTGTACCGCCGATTATTCCGGCGATCAAGGCGCGTGTCCGATCTTTATCATATGAACGTTGCCGCGATTTGGCTCGGGTGTTGATTGATCTGAAAACGGCGGCGGAGGTTCATCAAAAAATCAAAGATTTTCTGGCGGCAAAAGAATAGGAGAAAAGAGCATGTGGAAAAAAGCGTTTATGTTTTTACAGCAAATCGGCAAAGCTCTGATGCTGCCGGTTGCCGTGTTGCCGGTCGCAGGACTTTTATTAGGGATAGGATCGGGTTTGTTAAATGCCGAAATAACGTGGATTCCGTCAATTATTCCGCAGGTGATGAGCCAAAGCGGCAGCGTTATTTTCGATAATATGCCGTTGATTTTTGCCATCGGGACGGCATTGGGGTTGACGGATAACGACGGGGTGGCCGCGTTGGCCGCCGTCGTCGGATTTCTGGTGTTGCAGGCGACGATGGGCGTTATGGCGGACGTATTGTGGTTTCATGTTTCTTCCGGTCAGGAAACGTTAGGCGTATTGGCTTCGGCTTTGGAATATGACGTTGCCTTCGCACGTCGGATCGTTTCGACGAACGCCGGGATCAAAACAATTCAGACGGGTGTCTTCGGCGGCCTGTTTATCGGTGTCGTCGCAGCCAAGGTTTATAAACGTTTTTATCGGATTCAATTGCCGCCTTATTTGGGATTTTTTGCAGGCAAACGTTCCGTTCCCATTATTACGTCGCTGGTCGCGATCGTTTTGGGGGTTGTCTTAAGCGTTTTTTGGCCGCCAGTTCAGGAAAAAATCAATGAATTCTCAATGTGGGCCGCATACAGCGCCCCGACGGTCGCCGGCGCGACATACGGGTTTGTCGAACGATTGTTGTTGCCGTTCGGTCTGCATCATATTTGGAACGTTCCGTTCTTTTTCGAGATCGGTTCTTATACGAACAAATTGGGCGAAGTCGTTACCGGAGATATTCCCCGTTTCTTCGCGGGTGATCCGACGGCCGGTATTTTAGGCGGCGGATTTTTGATCAAAATGTTCGGTCTGCCCGCCGCGGCGTTGGCGATTTTACATACGGCCAAACCGGAAAACAGGTTGAAAGTCGGCGGAATTATGGCTTCCGGGGCATTGACGGCATTTTTGACGGGAATAACGGAGCCGTTGGAATTTACGTTTTTGTTTGTTGCACCGATGTTGTATTTCATTCACGCCGTTATGGTCGGTTCCGCTTTCGCCGTTATCAATCTGGCGGGCGCGCATATCGGTTATACGTTTTCGCAGGGCGCCATAGACTTTGCGTTATTCTATGCTTTGGATACAAAACCTTGGATCGTTTTTATTTTAGGGCCGGTCTATGCTGTGCTGTATTATATCGTTTTCCGGTTTTGCATTACGTTTTTCAATATGAAAACGCCGGGGCGCGATGAAGAGGGAACCGTGTCGTCCGTACAGGTTTCTGCGGGAAACGATCATACGGAAAAAATGACGATGGCACGTAATTTGGTCGAGGCTTTCGGCGGGCGGGATAACATTCAAAATCTGGACGCCTGCATTACGCGGCTGCGTTTGATTTTAAAGGATCCGGCAAAAGCCGACGACGCAAAGCTGAAAGCGTTGGGCGCAACTGGTGTTATGCGCGTCGGCAACGGCGTTCAGGCTGTTTTCGGGACTCTTTCCGAAAATTTAAAAACGGATATGGAAGAGTTTTTGCGTTCCGGTGCTTCGGATGGTTCGGATATCGTTTCAACGGCGCAAAAAGTATCCTTGTCCGATTCCGTTACGGCCGCTTTGGGCGGATCGGATAACGTCGAAAAAAGCGAACGGCTGCAAGACGGCGGACTGCATGTCAAAGTAAAAGATCATGCTTTGATCGATGAAAAAAAACTGCGGGAAGCCGGTGTCGAATTGATGTTCAAAATAGATAACGAACTGATTTATTTGTCACCGTTCATTCCATAATCAATTAACTGACATAAGGAGGAAATTTAAATGAAATCTGTCAAAGGAACTCAAACGGAAAAAAATCTTTTAATGACGTTTGCGGGCGAATCTCAGGCGCGGATGCGTTATACGTACTGGTCGCGTGTCGCCGAAAAGGAAGGTTATCAGCAAATCGCGGCGATTTTTATGGAAACGGCGGAGCAGGAAAAAGAACACGCCAAGCGCATGTTTAAATTTTTGGAAGGCGGCGACGTTGAAATAACGGGGGTTTATCCCGCGGGGCAGATCAGATAAACTCCGGAAAATCTGGAAGAAGCGGCCAAAGGCGAAGAGCATGAATACAAGGAATTGTATCCGGCTTGTGCCGAAATGGCTGAAACTGAAGGCTTTCCTGAAATTGCACAAATGTATCGGGCCGTTATCGTCGCGGAAATTTTTCACGGGAACCGTTATCGGGCTTTGCTGGAAAACATCAAAAAAGACCGCGTTTTCAAACGGGATGTTCCTAAAAAATGGCGTTGCCGCAAGTGCGGTTACGTTCACGAAGGGTTGGAAGCTCCTGAAATTTGTCCGGCGTGTCTGCATCCGCAGGCGTATTATCAAATCGCCGCCGAAAATTATTAATTCGGAGCAAAAAAACAGCGGGAAAAATTTCCCGCTGTTTTTTTGCGATTAATCCGTTAAAGAATCGCAGAAACGCTTAATTCGTTCGCAAGCCTTTTCCAATAATTCCGTTGATGTCGCGTACGATAAACGGAAATACGGCGACAATCCGAACGCCGTTCCCGGAACAACCGCGACGCCTTCGCTTTCCAACAGGTATGTCACGAAGTCGGTGTCCGTCGTTATTTCTTTGCCGTCCGGTGTTTTTTTGCCGATACAGCCGGCAATGGACGGATAAAGATAAAAAGCCCCTTCCGGAACACGGCAGGAAATGCCGTTTACTGCATTCAATTTTTCGGCGACCATATCACGGCGCTGTTTGAAAATATCGTTGCGTTCTTTTAAAAAGTCCATCGGCGAATTCAAAGCGACAATGCCGGCCGCCTGACAAAACGAAACGGCGTGGGAAGTGCTTTGAGATTGAACTTTGTTCGCGGCTTTGATTACGTCGACGGGGCCCGCCGCGTATCCGATGCGCCAACCGGTCATTGAAAACGATTTTGCCAGTCCGTTGACGGTTATCGTTCTGTCTTTGAGTTCCGGAGCAACGGCCGCGATACTGGCGGATTTAAATCCGTCATAGACCAGATGTTCGTAAATTTCGTCGCTGATGATCCAAACGTGCGGATGTTTCTTTAATACGTCGGCCAATGCGCGCATTTCATCAACCGTATAGGCGGCTCCGGACGGGTTGGACGGCGAATTGATAATAAACCATTTTGTTTTGGGCGTAATGGCGTTTTCCAAATCGGCGGGCGTTATTTTGAAACCCGTTTCTTCCCGTCCCGTTACGAAAACGGGTGTTCCTTCGGCTATTCTGACCATGTCGGGATAGGAAACCCAGTACGGCGCGGGAATAATGACTTCGTCATCCGGATTGACGGTCGCCATGATGATGTTGAACAAAGTGCCTTTTCCGCCGCAGTTGACGGTGATTTCTTCGGGAGTGTAATCCAGATTGTTTTCGCGTTTCAGTTTGTCGCAGATGGCTTTACGAAAGGCGGGAGTTCCGGGAACGGGCACATACTTTGTTTCCCCGCGGTCCAACGCGGCTTTTGCTTCATCGCAAATGTGCTTCGGCGTCGGAAAATCGGGTTCGCCGACCCCCAGATCGATAACGTCGACACCCTGCGCTTTTAATTCTTTGGCTTTTGTCGTAACGGCTAAAGTAGCGGACGGTTTGACGGCCAGCAGACGATTTGCGACAATACTCATTGTTTACCCCCTTGTTATTAAAAAACGGATGTCAGCATACTTTAGTCGTTGTCCGGCGTAAAGCGCTATTTTTTGATCACGATTTTTTCTTTCATTTCCGGCGGATAACAGAGATATACTTTTGCAATGGACGCGTTAAAGACGCGTTGGATTTCCGGTAACGGTGTCAATTTTATACATTGCCAGTTTTTGATCATTTTTTCATCTCCCTCGAGCTCCAAAAAATCATAATAAATTTCTCGAACGGTAACCGCTATTTTATTTTGATGCTCAGCCAACATTCTGTCTCGTTTTTCCGCAAATTTGTTATAACCCGACATATTCCATTTTTTCCAATGGTTGGCTTTTTCTTTGTAAAAGCCGATTGCTACCGCATCTGGATTATCTTCAATAATATTTGCGACGAATCCCGTCGTCGGTTCATTAAAGCTTAAAATCAGCGTATTTTGAGGCAGTACGATTTTTTCTTTCAAAAAATGTTGCCGTGTTCCTTTGCCCCAGTAATAGGAATAATGAGGAGAAGATAACAGTAAAAAGAAGATAATGATTAAAAACGACCAATAAAAAACTTCCGGTAACATTTTTTCCGTCTTTTTTAATCGTGATGCAAGACAAACGATTACAATCGCTCCGCACATTTCAATCGGAATGGTAAAACGCATGTTCGCCGAGATGATCAGCCAAATGATATAAGAAGAAAACATCAGCAGATAAAGTGTCTTTGTCGTTTTCGGCAGACTGTATTTCCGTTGCGTCAAAAAAGAAATAAAGTATCCGACGGCGATTACAAATAATAAGGAAAATCTGATGTCGGACACGTAGGTATGAAGGGCTATTTTAGATGTATGAGGATGGGCTATCAGATAAAAAGGCAAAAAAATACGTCTGAACAGATCTAAATTATGCAAATGCAGACGGTCAACATAATTTATTTCCGGATACCAAGGGGATTTAAACACGGCGTTCCAGAACGGAAAAAAGGGATTTTGAAAATTTTGCCACAAAAACCAGCACCAAAAACCGTTTGTTATTAAAAAACCTGTTAATCCTCCCATCGCCAATGTCGCGATAAATGTTTTCGGTCGAGCTAAAGATTTATAAAGTAAAATTAAAGTCACCCCTGTAGACAGGCAGTAAATGGCGGCGGTTAATTTTAATCCGGCGGCTGCGCCCAAGCAAAGTCCTGCCGTGAAATAAGCCGACGTTTTTTCGGGGGATTTCAGCAAAAGATAAACGGCGATCAAAATAAAAACGCTGATGGGAATTTCATGCGTTGAAGTGCCGATTTGAAACCAGACATTGTATCCCGTCAAAGCAATTAAGACGCAGAAGATAACGGATATTTTTCCTTTGTTCGTTGATGTATCAAAAAAAATCAAGCAGATTTTCCAAAAAACAAAAAGCAACAATCCGAGAGGGAGACCCTGAATAAAATAATACAGTGTCATATTGTCGGCACAGACTGTTATTAACAAATAAATTAAGGTGTCTAACAGCGGATTGTAATAAGTCGGGACACCGGCTGCCCCCAGATCAATCAAATGTCGTTGATTAAGAAATGCAAAGCCGTTGTAATAGTGGTATTGAATGTAATCGTACAATAATTCATATTTCAGTATTGCCGAAAGAATGCCGCCGGCAATCAAAAAAGCGGAAAGACAAGCTAAATTAAACAATACGCGTTGTCGTGTCATTGAGCGGTTCCCTCTTTTGTTTCAGGTTGTCGGCATAGTTGTACATTCGAAAATAAAATAGTCTTCAGATGACCGGATATCTTTAGTGGGCGGCAATCCCATCCGAGCAGTTCCGGATTTTCTTGTGTTACCAAATCGAATGCATCGTGATACAACGCGAAACGATGCTCTGCCGTCTTTATTAATCGTTCACGTTTTTTGTTTGTTTCGCCTATCCGCGCCATATCCCAGCCGTACCATTCTTTATCGGAAGGAGAGGTTAAAATGATTTTTACCGTCGGGCTGTTTTTGGCGATTTCGGCCGCTATGCCCGCTAAAGGAAAGCGATAAATTTCCAAAACGGTATTCTCGGGCAAAGTCACTTCTTCCGTTAAAAAATCCGTCTGTTTCCGCGTTCCCCAAGTTTCGGATAAAGAAGTCGTGGAGATCATAATAAACAAGGCGATCGGTATCGAGGAATAATAAAAAGCTTCTCCGAAAAGGGATGCCGGTTTTTTTATTTTTGTAAAAAGAGCAACGAAAATAACGGCGCTGACGGTTTCGATCGGGATGATGAAACGCAGATTGGCGGAAACAAACAACCAAACGACGTAAGAAACGAACAGCCATAGAGCCGTTTTTTTCATTAAAGGGGAAACGGTTGTTTTTTTGCATAAGTAAAGCGGCAAAAAAATAAGACCGATAATGAATAAAAAAGCCAATCTGAAATCCGTTAATTCCTGTAATGCTCCGACAGCGGATGAAAACGGGTGTATAATCAGGTAAAACGGTAAAAATACCAACTGATACCACTGCAAACCGTTCAGATGCAGTTTGTCGATATAGTTTTCGTTCAAATAATACGGGGATTTAAAAACTTTGTTCCAGAAGGGAAAAACCGGATTTTCAAAATTTCGCCATAAGATAAATGCCCAAAAACCGTTTACGACCAAGTATCCCAACAATCCGCCCAACATTAATAAAGCAATGAAGCGGATCGGTTTTTTCAAAGATTTATATAGCAAAATCAGCGTTATTCCCGTTGATACGCAGTAAATCGCCGCCGTCAGTTTGAAGCCCGCCGCGGCTCCCAACAGAAATCCGGAAAGCAGGTAAACCTTTCCTTTTTCAGGATATTTTAATAATAAATAAAAGGATGCGACGATCAATAAAGCCAGAAATATTTCATGGGAAATCGTTCCGATTTGAAACCACGTCGCTACCCCCGTCGAAGCGATCGTCAAGCAGGCGAAACAACAAAACTTTCCTTTAACGGTATTGAGATCGAAAAATAATCCGAAAAGTTTGAATAAAACGAACAGCAAAGCACCGAAGGGAATGCCGGCGACAAAGCAATAGGCGTTTGTGTTGTTTTTGAATAAATCGTTTAACAGATAAAATGCGGCATCCAGAAGCGGATTGTAGTATGTTGCAACGGATGCCGGCGCAATGTCGGTCGTCAGACGTCCGTTAAAAAAAGCGAAGCCGTTGTAATGATGATACAAGAGCAGATCATAAATGATTTCAAATTTTAACGCTGCGGAGATCAGTCCGCCGATCGTTAAAAATAATGCAAACAACATTAACTGCAGGCAGATTGTTTTTTTTTGCATTTTTTTTCCTTTTATCTTCTTGCAAAACAACAGGCAGTTTATCTAAATAAAAAGATATATTCAACTTTTATCAAGGATGTAGCGCGTGAACACCATACCGATGTATCAGCCGATGACTTCAACGGATCCGGCCGAATTTAAACTGGTTTCGGCGTATGCGCCCGCCGGAGATCAGCCCGAAGCGATCAAGTCGTTGGTCAACGGTTTGAAAAACGGTGAACGCGATCAGGTTTTGTTGGGGGTGACGGGATCGGGAAAGACCTTTACCATGGCGCAGATTATTAAACAAATGAAACGTCCCGCCTTGATATTGGCGCCGAATAAAATTCTGGCGGCTCAGTTGTATGGGGAAATGAAATCCTTTTTCCCGGAAAACGCCGTCGAATATTTCGTGTCTTATTACGATTACTATCAGCCGGAAGCGTATATCCCCCGTACGGATACGTTTATTGAAAAAGATTCCGCGATTAACGAACAGATCGACCGTATGCGTCACGGGGCTACGCGGCATGTTTTGGAACGGCGTGATGTCGTTATTGTCGCGTCGGTATCGTGTATTTACGGTTTGGGAAGTGTTGAATCTTATTCATCCATGGCGTTTACGGTGCAGGCGGGACGGTCTTATAATATTCGCGATATTGCGCGGCAGTTGGTTGATTTACAGTATCAGCGCAATGATTTGGCGTTTTCGCGCGGAACGTTCAGGTTAAAAGGCGATGTTTTGGACATATTTCCGTCTCATTACGAAGATTTGGCGTGGCGCTTGTCTTTTTTCGGCGACGAATTGGAATCCGTTTCGGAATTTGACCCGTTGACGGGGGAAAAAAGGTTGGAATTAAAAGAAATCACCGTTTATCCCGCCAGCCACTATGTTACGCCGCGTCCGGCTTTGTCGCAGGCGATGAAAACTATTCGCGAAGAATTGAAAGAGCGTTTGTATTATTATACGTCCGAAAACAAACCTTTGGAAGCCGAACGGATAGAACAACGAACGCGCTTCGATCTGGAAATGCTGGAAGCTACCGGTCATTGCAAGGGAATTGAAAATTATTCGCGTCACTTGACCGGCAGAGCTGCCGGCGAACCGCCGCCGACGTTATTTGAATATTTGCCTGAAGACGCGATTTTGTTTGTAGATGAAAGCCATGTTTCCGTTCCGCAGTTGGGCGGAATGTATCGCGGCGATTTTAACCGTAAAAGCACACTCGCGACATACGGTTTCCGTCTGCCCAGTTGTGTGGACAATCGGCCGCTGAAATTTGAAGAATGGGATCAAATGCGTCCTCAGACGATTTTCGTTTCGGCGACCCCCGGTCCGTGGGAACTGAAACAAACGCAAGGTGAATTCGTCGAACAGATCATTCGTCCGACCGGTTTGTTGGATCCCGTTTGCGAAGTCCGTCCCGTTTCGACGCAGGTTGACGATTTGTTAGCGGAGTGCCGGTTATGTGCGGAAAAAGGACAGCGTGTGCTGGTTACGACACTGACCAAAAAAATGGCTGAAGATTTGACGGATTATCTTTCGGAAAACGGAGTGAAAGTGCGTTATATGCACTCTGACATAGACACGTTGGAACGAATTGAAATCGTCAGAGATTTAAGGTTGGGCGTTTTTGATGTTTTGGTCGGTATCAACTTGTTGCGTGAAGGATTGGATATTCCCGAATGCGCTTTGGTCGCCATTTTGGATGCCGATAAAGAAGGCTTTTTGCGTTCGGACCGTTCTTTGATTCAAACGATCGGGCGTGCCGCGCGTAATGCCGAGGGGCGTGTTATCCTTTATGCCGACAAAATAACGGAATCGATGAAACGCGCTTTGGACGAAACGGCGCGTCGTCGGGAAAAACAGCAGCGGTTTAACTTTGAATACGGCATCGTCCCGCAAACGATCAAGCGCGAAGTTGCCGATATTTTGCAGGAATTGTGTGAAAAAGAAGGTGTTGATAATTTGCCGCAGGGCAAAGAAAAAGATCTGCTGGTTTCCGAAAAGAAACTGAAAGACACCATTGCCAAATTGACTAAACAGATGCGGAAAGCGGCCGAAGATCTGGAATTTGAACAGGCCGCGAAACTTCGTGATGAAATCAAGCGGTTGGAACAGACGGCGATGCGTTTTTAGCGCAACGGAAACAATGCGTTGTAATTAACGCCCTTATAACGTTTCTCAATCGGTCTGGGCATATCGTTCGCTGTGCTCAGCAATCCGCGACTGCGCAACGTCCATTCCATGTTCTGCATCTTTGCGCGATGCTCCGGATGATCGCCGATAATAACGCTGAACCAATAATAGGAATCTATCGGATTATATAAAGGCGTCAATTCGTCCTGATAGAAAAACGCCAGTTGTTCCTGTGCCGCCCTTTGTCCGGATTGTGCCGCCAACGTCAACCACTTTTGTGCGGCATAGCTGTTTTTAACACCGCCCAACCCGTACAGATAGATCATGCCGATCATATACTGTGCGTCCATGTCGCCTTTTTCCGCCGGTTCCGCCAATTGTTTTTGCGCTTCGGGATAATTGGCGCTGTTAAATGCTTCAATTCCTTTTTCAAGTTTGGTATGCGCCGAAAAGCCGATAGAATAATAATCCGGCAAAAAAACGCATGAGGTCAGCCATAAAACAATCGAAAATAAAAAAAGAGATTTCATAATTATCTGCCCATTCCCCGCCGTAAAAGCGCCGCTTGAATCGGGTTTATCTGTTTTCCGGCCGATGCCTGATTCTTTGTTTCTTTATCGTCCAGCCGAACATTTACTTCGAAAACATGTCGTAGAATGCCGCGATTTTCTTTTGTCAGTTTGTTCAGTTCATGACGCAGATTTTTCAAATCCTGCGGATTCATGTAAGTGGTGTCCAATAAAACGGCGACAGGTTCTGTTTTTCCCGTTTTTTTGTTCTGATGATCTTTGTTGAGCTGATTGAGAATGGTTTCCGCGTTGCCGACAGGGTCGAATTCCCATTTGTCCCCCGGTTTTGGAGACAAAGGCGTTTTAACGTCAAACGGATATCCGTCTCCGTCATAAAAATCAATGTAAGGAGAATCCGAACGGGTGACGGGGCCTTTTATTGTTCCGGATATTTCGGCTTCGACTGCCGTCATCGCTTCGCGGAGGATTTTGCCGATCTTGTTGCCGTGATGAGCGGGGTCGTTCGTTAATTCTTCAAAATTCGGATGATTTCTGTAGCGCGCAGGAACATCGTCCAAAGTCCTGATTTTCGCCTGACGGCTTTGCTGTCCGCCGGCCGTTTCAACGCGGGAAGGTTCCGGTAAATCCTGCATGTTACACCTCTGTTATAAAATTTTATTTATTTTGCTCTAAAAACATAAGCTTGTCCAGATGTATGTTTCCGGTGATTTGCCGATGCCGATCAAGAAAAGCTTTTTATCGGGGCATTGCGTTGTAAACTTGATTGTCACGGGAAAATCCCTTACTTTCTATATTCAGAAAGGAATAAAAATGTTTTCTTTGCCGGATCAGGCTTCTCCTGAAGAATTGCTGTCTTTCGTCCGTCCGTTATATCCAAATGAGATATTTCCTTTGGGATTGGGATGGCGGATAATATTCTGTGTGTCGGTCGTTTTTTTGTTGGCGAAGTTTCTTTTTTACTACGCTCCGTCAGCAAAGCGACGTCGTGAAGCGTTTTCCGTGTTTAATACGCTGCGTCGCCGTTTTTCGGACGACAAAGATATTTCCATGCTGGCGTGCGGATTGTCGGTTTTAATGCGGCGGACGGCATTGGCTCGGTTCGGACGGGAAAAAACGGCCGATCTGAACGCAGAAAAGTGGATCGATTTTTTAAAACGGACGGGGGCGGATTTGGACGAACAGGATAGATATTTGCTGGAAAATCAGGCGTATGCACCGCCGTCATATGACGGGGATTTTGTACGCGGCCGGCATTTGTTGTCGACCGTACGCAAATGGCTGGAGAAAAACTTATGACCGGTTTTGCTTGCCCGATAATGTTTTTATTGTTGATCGTGCCGTTGATTATGCGTGTCGTTTTGCCGCGCGTAAACGACGGAAACGAAGATGCCCTGAAGGTACCCTTTTTTGACGATATGGATCGTTTGTCGCCGGTCGCCGGTCGTTTTGTTTTCGGAGGTCTGCCTCTCAGACGGATATTGGGTGCGTTGATCTGGATATTGCTGGTTACGGCGGCTGCGGGGCCGCGGTGGGTTGGAGATCCTTCAAAAGTTCCTTCCGAAGGACGTAATTTGATGTTGGTTTTGGATATTTCCGGTTCCATGCAGGAGGCGGACTTTGCCATTCAAAATCAGGCGGTACGCCGTTGGGATGCGGTGCAGGCCGTCGCGGACGCTTTCGTGCGAAAACGTCAGGGAGATAGAATCGGTATCGTTTTATTCGGGGAACGGTCTTATTTGTATGTTCCGCTGACATATGATTTAACAACGGTTTCCGATTTGTTAAGGGAGGCCGATGTCGGTATGGCGGGATCGCAAACGGCGATCGGGGACGCTTTGGGACTGGCGTTAAAAACAATGATCGATGTCCCGACTGACAGTCGTGTTGTCGTTTTGTTGTCCGACGGGGTGGCGAATGCCGGGGTGATGAAACCGTTGGAAGCCGCCGATTTGGCAAAAAAGATGGGAGTGAAGGTTTATACGATCGGAGCCGGATCCGATACGGTTCAAATGACGGGACTGTTCGGTATGATGCAAATGCCGCGCGGAGATGAAATCGATGAAAAAACGCTTCGGGAAATTGCCGATCAAACCGGCGGGCGGTATTTCAGGGCTAAAAATACCCAAGAGCTGTTGGAAATTTACAAAGACATCGATGCTTTGGAACCGGTGAAAAACGATGACGTGTTTGTCCGTCCGGTCAAAGTATTATTTTATTATCCGTTGGCGGCCGCTTTTGTCTTAAGTGTTTTCGGGGTTTTATTATTTATATCTGGCAGGAGGGGAGTGTGACGGATTTTCATTTTCTGCGTCCCGAATGGTTGTGGGGCTTTTCCGTTTTTCTGCTGTTGCCTTTTTTGATCGGCAAAACGCGTTCCGGCGCCGGTGCATGGCAGAGGTTTTGTGACAGGATTTTGTTGCGTTTCCTGTCGGTCTCGGGGTCGGGTGTACGCTTGTTTTGGCCGTTCTTTTTAATTTCCGTTTGTTGGGTGCTGGCTTTGATCGCTTTAGCGGGCCCCGCATGGGAAAAGCTACCTCAGCCGGCTGTTAAAAAGGGTGTTGATACGGTTTATCTGATGGATATTTCCGTTTTTATGACTCCCGTCGATGTCAAGCCGTCGCGTATGGATAGGGCCCGTTTTAAAATGTATGATTTTTTGCGGGAAACAAAAGACGGTCAGAACGCTTTGATTTTGTATGATAACGAACCGTTTGTCGCCGTTCCTTTGACATCGGATCAAAAAGTGATAGAACAAATGTTGCCGACCGTTCAGGCCGGCATGATGGGCGGAAGCGTGCCAAATATAGTTCCGGCATTGGAAAAAGCCGAGGCTTTATTGAAACAGTCGGGCGTTACCGCCGGACGGATTGTTTTGTTGGGAGCTTATATCGGCGATGATGAAATGCCGCAGGTGTTGAGGGCGGCAGAAAAATTGAAAAAAGAGGGATATCAATTGTCCCTTCTCGGTATCGGCACGGATCAAGGCGCGCCGTTGCAAATGTCCGACGGTTCTTTTTTAATGAATCAAGGCAATCCCGTTTTATCAACGTTACCCGATCGAAATATGAAAAAAACGGCGCAGGCCGGTGGCGGTATTTATCGTACGATATCTTTGGGGGAAGAGGATATTCGATCGATCGTTGATTCCATGCCGCAAACGCCGGACGCTTCCGGTGCGGATTTGTCAAAAGAAACAAAAGCGGACACATGGAAAGATTTCGGTGCCGTTTTGTGTATGTTTATTTTGCCTTTCGCTGCTTTCGGATATCGTAAAGGCTGGTTGGCCGGTTTGATGTTATTTGTTTTTCTTTCCGCTTCACCTGCATTTGCATGGACGTTGTCCGATTTGTGGATTCGTCCCGATGTTAAGGAGGCCGAACGGATATCGGCCGGAGAAAAACCTCAAAATCCGGATGTTTTCAAAGACAACGCCTGGCGTGGCGCCGCCGCATATAAAGCCGCGGATTATCAGACGGCGTTAAGCGCTTTGGATAATCCGTCGGATGCGGAGATGCTGTATAATCAGGGTAATGCTTTGGCTCAGACGGGGCAATATCAAAAGGCGATCGAAACATATAAAAAAGTGCTGGAGCAAAATCCGGATCATGCCGATGCCGCTTTTAATAAAAAATATTTGGAAGATCAGCTGAAAAATAATCAAAATCAACAACAAAATCAGCAGGACCGACAGGATCAGCAGCAACAACAAAATCAAGAACAACAGCAGGACCGACAGGATCAGCAGCAAAATCAACAAGATCAGTCGCAACAACAAAATCAAGAACAACAACAGAGCCGACAGGATCAACAGCAACAACAAAATCAAGAGCAACAGCAGAACCGGCAGCAAAATCAACAAGCCGAACAGCAACAAGAAAAAAATCGGCATCCGGATTTACAGCAAAAAGCTCCGCCCGAACAAAAGACACAGGAAAATCCGGAAAAACAGGAGCAGTTGCAGTGGCTGAGTGTTATTGAGGATGATCCGTCCGGACTTTTGCGTGAACGTATCCGTCGGCGTCATTTGATTAAAAGGGGAAGAAGATAATGAAAAACGGTGTTGTTTTTATATTTCTTGTCGTATTTTCTTTTTGCCGCTCGGCTTTGGCGGGGTTTCAGGCCGATGTCAGCCGCACCGTTATTCCGGAGGGTGAAAGCTTTCAGCTTTATTTGCGTCAGGACGGTGATGCCGCTCAGCCTGATATTTCCGTTTTAAATGAAGATTTTCTGATCGTAATGGAACGGAAAAGTTTTAAATCGACGTACGTTAACGGTAAAACGCAAACCTTTAACGAAAATGTTTTAACGTTGATCCCCAAAAAAACGGGCGAAGTCACCTTGCCGTCCATTCGTGCGGGAAAGGAACAGACAAAACCGGTTAAGCTGACGGTTGTCGCCGGGGGACAAGCTTTGCCGGATGAGCCGGAGGCCAGACAAAAAATGCAGGCCGCTCAGCCCAATGTATTCATTCGTTATACCGTAGAGAATGAAAAACCGTATGTCGGCCAGCAGATTCCGTTAAGTGTTAAACTGTATTCTTTTATTCAAACTCCGTTGTTGGACGGTTCCGTTACGCCGCCGCAGGCCGACGGCATTACGGCGGAACAATGGGGTGATATTAACCGATCGCGGGAAACGGTCAACGGCAGAACATATGATGTGTTGGAATATAAATTTTTGCTTTTTGCTCAAAAAAGCGGCCGATTGGTTTTATCTCCCGTCCGTTTCAGAGGAACGATCAGTGATCCGGAAAGCCGTAACGAAAGGGATGACTTGTTCGGCTTTGGCGGCTCCGATCTTTTCTCGGGGCTTTTCGGTCAGAAAAATGTTGCGGTTCAATCTTCCGCCGTTGTTTTGGACGTTCAGCCGAAACCTGACGGAATCATGACGGACGGTTTTTGGCTGCCCGCGGCGGATGTTGCCGTGTCTGAAGATGTCTCTCCTGCCAAACAGACGATTTCTTTAGGCGAAGCCGTGACGCGCACGGTTACCGTAATGGCTGTCGGGGTGCGTGATAACCAACTGCCGGATTTATTGTTTCCGGACGGTTCTGATTATAAGCAATATCCCGGAAAAACGGATTCAAAAAATTTATTTGATCGAGACGGGATTGTCGGTGTAAAAACGCGTCAGATTGTTTTTATGCCGACAAAAATCGGGCAGATTGTTTTGCCTGAAATGGAAATCCCATGGTTTGATATTGCGACAAGGCAGGTAAAAAAGGCGATACTGCCGGCTCGTACGATTACGGTTACGGGGACGGATGCCGTTCAACGCGAAAATCCGTCCGTTTCCGTTGTTCCTGCCGAAACGGAAACTGTTGCGGCGACATCCGAACCGGAACAATCGATTAAAACGGATCAATCCGAATTTGCCGAAGTTTTTTCCAATCCCCAGAATAATGCGGCGGAACAAAAAGCTGCAGCTGCTTTTTGGAATAAATACGTCCATCAGTCGCCGTTGCGTTTGTTTTTGGCCGGAATTTTTGCCGGCGGAGTTGCCGTGGCGGCTTTGTGGGGGGTGTTTTATTTCTTGCTTTTCAGAAAAAAGGAAAAATCCGTTAAAAACGGTCAAGATGAAATGTCGACGCGGCGCGAAAGCGTAAAACGGCTGAAAGAAGCCTGTTTGTCCGGTTCCGCCGAACAGGTGAAACAGGCTCTTTTGGATTGGGGGCGTATGGTATGGGAACAAAATCCGCCGTTGACTCTGACCGATTTGGCAAAACGGTTTGACAATAAAGAGTTTGCGGATCAATTGGAAAATTTGAACCGTGTTTTGTATGCGGGCGATGTTCCCGATTGGGATGCGAAAACATTTTGGGCTGTGTTTAAAACGGTTGACGCCGACGGTCGAAAGCAAAAAAAGGATGAAAAGATTCCCGTTCCGCCACTTTATCCGGATTGATCATTCACGCTTTATTTACGATACCGTCGTATAACCTGTAAATAGTTATATTTTCGGGAAAGTCGAATAGATGCGCAGTCAGCATTTAACTCATGCCTTCTTGGCCTCGCTATTATGGTGCGCGGTCGTGTTTGCGTTTGTCGGCATGAATTTTATGAAATTTGAATCGGCTTCCCGAGCCTTGCGGGATTCCAGAATAGAAACGGCGTTAACCGAACTGCAAAGAACCGTTCAGATAGACATGGATAAAGGCAAGCCTTTGTCAGGTGTTGAGAGTGCTGAAGATGTTTTTTTCCGTTACGTTTCAGAAAATAACGATGTTTTATCGGTAATGATTTTTTCGACCGGATCCGGAAAGATTTTATTCAGTACCGTCGCTGCCCAGATTGGTATGAACGTTCCCGATGTTTGGCGGGAAAAATGCAGTCGGTCCGGAACTTTTTTCGTGGAAACGTCCAAAGATAAAGAAACAATAGGGACTTCCGTATTAAATGCGTTTTTGGAAAATGAAGGATGTTTGGTCGGGGAATATAAAATCGCGGCGAACGAAATTGTTCGGGAAAAGATGATTTCGACGTCTTTTCGTTTCGCCTTTCGATTTGCGTTGATCGGTGTGATGGCGTGTTTTTTGATTTGTTTTTTTCAACCGCTTTGCGCAAATGTCTTTGGCGGAAAAAAATGGCGTTTAATGTCCGTGTTAACTTTATGTTTGGGGGCGTTGTTTTTAATGCTTCAATTGAACTTTTCGGCAATGTACAAAGCTTTTGAACAGGATCTTCGTCATGAAACGGCGCTGAAAACACAGACGATCGCCAGACAGGTGAAAGTTTTGATTGAACGGGCGGTGCACGGCGGCGAGCCGTTTAAATCAATAAAAGGTCTGGAAGCTTATTTGGATCAAATCCGCCAGAAAAACAAAGAAATCCTGTTTATTTTGGTTACGGATAAAACGGGACGTGTATTGTATGAATCCGGAACGGCTGCAAAAGCGTTTGATGCCGATCCGCGTACGGGAAAAATTTCCTTGCGTGATGGATATTATAACACGGCGGAACCCGTTAACGATCTTGAAACCGCCGTCGGTTGGGTACAGATCGGCGTTAATGAAAGGTTTGTTCGTGAAAAAGTTTTTTAGTCTTGTCTTTCTTTGGCTGATTTTCCCTTTTTTCTGCGCTCAGGCCGCCGCACCGTCAAAAATATATATGGTTTTATGGGACGGTTGCGAAGATGCCTGTCGAGGTTTTTTGGATTATTTAAAGTCGGCGCATGTGGAAGCTGAAATTATTCAGCGCAACTTGAATAAAAAAACGGATCAAATTCCGGATTTAATTGCAGAAGTCAAAGAACTGTCGCCGGATTTGCTGGTGACGTGGGGAACGTTGGCGACATTGGAAATGTTGGGGACGGAAGATAACGGTCCCGTTTCCAAATACGGTGCGGTTCCTGCGTTGTTTATGGTTGTTTCTCAGCCCGTGGAAAGCGGGTTGGTTTCTTCTTTGGTTTCTCAAGGCCGCAATATTACGGGGGTCGTTCATTTGGTTCCCGTATCCGAACAACTGCAGTATGCCCGTCAGATCATTCCTTTTAAGCGGTTGGGAGTGATTTATAATTCGACGGAAATTAATGCTCAAGTTTCGGTAGATCAGCTGAAACGTTATGCCGCCATGATGAATTTCGAATTATTGGAACGTCCCGTGCCGTCGGATAAAAACGGCAAGCCGGATCCGAAAATGATAGCTTCTTTGGTTGCGGAGCTTGCCGAAAACAAAACGGATTTGATTTATCTGGGGCCGGATGCTTTTATGAATGCTCATCGTAAAGCTTTGATCGATACGGCGACAGCTTTTTCGATTCCCGTCTTTTCGGTATCGGAAGGAGCCGTCCGTCACGATGATGCTTTGTTTGCTTTTGTGCATCGTTATTATACGGTCGGGCAGATGGCCGGCAGAAAGGCGATAAGGATTTTAAAAGATAAAGTTCAGGCTTACGATATTCCGATTGAAGCTCCGCCGCGCGCTTTATTGGTCGTTAATATGTCTGCTGCTCGGAAAACGGGCGTTTACCCGCCGTTGTCATTACTGCAGGCGGCGGACTTGATCAATATTCCCGAAAAAGAATGATTACTTGCGTTGCGTCGGTTTCGGATAGGTTCTTTCGGCGCCGTTCGCCAACCTGTTTTGTCCGCGCGGATATAAAAATTTGCCGGCGGAAGTTTTTATGGTTCCGTCCGAATAAAGTTCAAATTTAAAGATATCCATCTTTGAAAAATCGTAAATTGTCTGCGCGCAATCCTGTTTGCTGCGGTTGCGCAAAAATTTATAAGAGTTCGCCTTTGCCGTAGCGTATACCCTCATAATCGCCTCTTCAGCGGCTTGGGACGGTGCCGTATTACTGAAATAACGACTGAGAATTTCTTCAAACTGATATAATTGACGGTGAGCGCCGCAAGCTAAAACGGCACCGGCCAACATACCTATATTTTCAGTGTCTTTTGCGGATGGCGCTTGAGCCGAAACATTAAACGGAAGCATAAAGATCGTTAAAATAAACAGAAAAAAACGCATTTTAAAACTCTTTAGAAAAAATCCACTTTTATTAATCTAGCAAATAAAAGTTCATAAAATACTAACGATTCGCGGCTCTTATTCCTTTTGTTTTCCAATCATTGTTTGACGATAATTTGTTTTCTCGTTTACACTTGAAAAAGATAACAAAAAAGGGGGAATTTTTATGCCATATGAAAAAATAAAGGGCAAATTGCTCGTCGCTCAGGGGGGCGGGCCGACTGCCGTCATTAATCAATCTTTGGTCGGTGTCGTATTGGAAGCTCGTAAATTCAATCGTGTGGATTTGGTGTACGGGGCGGTTCACGGTGTTCGCGGTATTGTGAATGAAGATTTGGTCAATCTGTCCAGCGAAACGTCGCATAATTTGGAAATGGTCGCCAATACGCCGTCTTCAGCTTTGGGGACAACACGAGACAAGCCTGATTTAAAATATTGTCAACAAATGCTGAAAGTCATGCAGGCTCATGATATTCGATATTTTTTGTATATCGGCGGCAATGATTCCGCCGATACGACACGCATTATCAGCGAAGAAGCCCGAAAAGCGAATTATCAGCTGCGTTGTATTCATATTCCGAAAACAATCGATAACGATTTAATGCATAACGATCATTGTCCGGGGTATCCGTCCGCCGCCCGCTATGTTTCTCAGGCGTTTGTCGGATTAAACCGTGACAGTTGGGCGTTGGGCGGAACGGTGATCGCCGTTGTTATGGGACGTCATGCGGGATTTTTAACAGCCGCCGCCGCTATGGGAAAGAAGTTTCCCGATGACGGGCCGCATTTGATTTATATGCCGGAAAGAACTTTTGACATTAATGCGTTCGCCGCAGATGTGCGTCGTGTTTATGAAAAATACGACCGTTGCGTCGTCGCCGTCAGTGAAGGTGTTCACGATGCTTCCGGCCAACCGATTATTACGGGTTTGACAAATTGTCGGGATCGGGATGCTCATGGAAATATTCAGTTGTCCGGATCCGGTGCGTTGGGAGATTGTTTGGCTCAGGTGTTGAGGGAAAAAGTAGGCATTAAACGTGTTCGAGCCGATACGCTTGGGTATATGCAGCGTTCCTTTGTCGGCTGTGTTTCCGACGTTGATCAGCGCGAAGCCCGTGAAGTCGGCGAAAAAGCGGTTCAATTTGCCATGTGGGGGAAAAGTGACGGATCGGTCGCGATTAAACGGATCGGTTTTTATATGTGTGATTACGATCTGATTCCGTTGAATCAAGTCGCTGCGAAAACGCGTACGATGCCTGATGAATTTATTACGCCCGAAGGCAATGACGTAACAGATGCGTTTCGTATGTATTTACGGCCTTTGCTCGGGTCAAAGATGCCGGACGCATACCGTTTGCGCGCTCCGTTTATTCCAAAGATTTTAAACGAAGGCGTACCGTGTTCTTCCGAACGTCAGCCAAGATTGCCGCAGTGGTAATTTAAGGCTGTTTTGAAAAAGCAAACGTTTTTATTCTTTAAAAACGATTTGTTTGAAAAAAGAACGCCATGCAGCCGTTACGGCGGCGGGATTTTCCAAAGGCGGCAGATGTCCGCTGTTTGCGACAACCGCGTGGACGGCCGTCGGGATTTGCGCCGTCATTTGATCTAATGCTTCCGGTGTGGAAAGGGCGTCCTGTTGTCCTCCCATAACCAAAACGGGACATTGAATGTTTTTCAATAATCCGGTTGAATCGGGGCGGCTCATGATCGTTTTTTGCTCGTTGACATATTTTTCGACGCCGGTTGACAGTGCCATGTGTTCTAAAATGTGGCGTATAATGTCATTGTTGCGATGTTCGGGGAAAATAATGTCGAATAAAGCGGATTCCATGACGGCTTCAATGCCGCGGGTTCGCGCGGTTTCAATCATTTCCGATCGTTTTTTGCGCGCCGGTTCGGGATCGGCATGGGCATTTGTGTCCATCAATATCAATCCGGTGACGCGTTGCGGTGCTTGGCGCAGAATTTCAAATGCGACATAACCGCCCATCGAAATGCCGGCTAAAACAAAACGTCCGCGAATTCGGGATAAAATTCTTCGTGCCGTATCAGCAACGTCGGTGTCAGTTCCTAAATCGGGAACAAAAAAATCGGCTTCGTTTTCCAATGCTTTGATCTGATAAATAAACAGCCCCGCATTGCATAACAGAGCCGGCAGTAAAACGACGGGAGTTTTCATAAACGGTCTTCCTTATCTGATTAAGCGGTTTTGAATGTCTTTAAATTCAGGCGTTCCCGCTTTTCTCAGCCATTCGAACAAAACCATTTCGATGCTGACAAGGTTGATTCTTTCCTGTTGGAAACGAATAACGGCTACAGCTTCGTTTTCGGCGGAACGGCTGCCGGAAGCGTCCGTTACGATAAAAACGTCAAATCCTTTTTCTTTTAATTCGACGGCCGTTTGCAGTACGCAGATGTGTTCTTCAATGCCTGCAATAATGATCTGTTTTTTTCCCAAGGCACTTAATTTTTCCATAAAGCCGTCTTCCCGAACGGCGGAAAGGCTTGTTTTTTGAAAATAAACGGCACTTTCCGGGGCGGCGTCTTTGATGTCGAAAATCGAAGGCCCCAATCCTTTGGGATATTGTTCCGTAATGATGACGGGAATATTCAGGATTCCCGCCCCTTTTAATAATCGGGAACATCCGTCGATAATGCGTCTGGGATTGTTGGCCGCCGGAACCAGACGTTCTTGCACGTCTATAATTAAAAGACATGAATCCGATTTGCTGATTAACATTGTTCTGCCTTTCATTTCGGTATATAAGTCATCTATTCGTGCCACACTTTTTACGGAATAAAAACATAAAAATGAAATTTTCTGATTTAGGATTGAATGAAAAGACTTTGAAAGCCGTCGCCGAAGTAGGTTATGAAGAACCGACCCCGATTCAGGCGAAAGCCATTCCCGAAATTTTAAAACGCAACGATGTTATGGGGATCGCGCAAACGGGGACGGGGAAAACGGCGGCTTTTACTTTGCCGATGATCGATATTTTAGCAAACGGTCGGGCAAAAGCATTGATGCCGCGAACGCTGATATTATCGCCGACACGTGAATTGGCGACGCAAATCGCCGAATGTTTCCAAAAATACGACAAATATCAAAAATTGTTGATGGCTTTGTTGATCGGCGGGGAATCCATGATAGAACAGCAAAAGATTTTATCTCGCGGAGTGGATGTGCTGATCGCTACGCCGGGGCGCATGATCGATTTGTGCGAACGCGGCCGGATTTTATTGCGTGACGTGCAGATTTTTGTTTTGGACGAAGCCGACAGAATGTTGGATATGGGCTTTATTCCGGATGTTGAAAAAATTGCGGCAAAGCTGCCGGCAATGCGTCAAACGCTGTTGTTCTCAGCGACGATGCTGCCGGAAATCAAAGCGTTGGCACGGAAGTTCATGAAATATCCGGTTGAAATCCGCGTCGATCCGGCAATGTCAACGGCGGATACGGTCGAGCAGTTTATCGTGAAAACGAACGAACGAGGCAAACGTGAAGTTTTGCGCGATCTGATCCGTGCCGAAGACGTTCAAAACGCGATGATTTTCTGCAATCGTAAAAAGGACGTGGATATTTTGTTTAAGTCGTTTACGAAACACCGGTTTTCGGTTGCGGCTTTACATGGAGACATGGCGCAGGGATTGCGTACGGAAACATTGAACGCTTTTCGTGACGGCAATGTGCGGTTGTTGGTTTGTTCGGACGTCGCCGCCCGCGGATTGGATTTGCCGGATGTATCTCATGTTTTCAACTTTGATGTTCCGGTCAATTCCGAAGATTACATTCACCGTATCGGGCGTACGGGGCGTGCCGGCAGAAACGGTCGGGCGTTTATGTTGATTACGTCGGCCGACTTTAAAGCTTTGGCTCAGATCGAAAAAATGATCGGTAAAAAAATAGAGGAGATGTCTCGTTTTTCCATAGAAATGGATCCGCCGCCCGAACCGAAAGGCAAACGGCACGGCAAACACGGGAAACAGGAAAAAGCGATGAAATCCAAACCTGAGAAAAAAATGACCGAAAAGCCGAATAAACAAAAACCGGCCGTTGCTGCAAAGACGGAGCGGAAAGTGCAAAATAAGCCGGATCGGAACCAAAAACACATTGATAAAAAGAAATTTTCCGAAACGGCAGATAAAAATGCGTTCGGCAGTTCAACACCAGCCTTTATGATGAACGAGGTTAAATTGTAATGAAAAAAATTTTAACGGATTTGCCTTTGCGAACGTACGCTTCTTTGCCGGACGGAAAACCCGAGCAGGTCGGTGTTTTTTTTCACGGATACGGGGCGGACGGACAGGATTTGTTTAACATCAGCGGGGTCTTACGCCGTTTTTTCCCGAATGCGGCGTTTTATTTTCCGGATGCGCCTGAAGAATTGGGCTTTTTCGGCGGTTATCAATGGTTTTCTCTGGACGGTTACGACCCTTCTTTATTAACAAACACGGCCGCAGGGGAAAGATACTTGAACGGATTGATGCCTTTGGCTGAAATCGCTCGCGCGGTAACGGATCCCTATATGCACGCCGTTTTAAAACATAGCGGAGTTCCGGCGGATAAGGCCGCCTTGTGCGGATTTTCCCAAGGCGGCTTAATGGCTGTGTATACGGCTCTGCGTTTTTCGGAAAAATTAGCGGCGGTCGTCGGGTTGTCTGCCGTGGCGGTTATGTTTGACGATAAAACGTTTTCTCCGTATAAAATTGTTTCCGCGCCGCCGATTACATTAATACATGGAGACGCCGACAATGTTGTTCCGCCCGCAGTTTTTGAACGAAATAAACAAAATTTGGAAAAAGCCGGTTTGTCTGTTGACAGTTTTATCGTGCCGGGATTGATGCACGGCATTGATGAAACGGCGTTGTTTCATCTTTGTTCTTCATTGAAAAAAAGTTTTGCTTGAAAAAAAGAGAGCTGTTAAAGGCTCTCTTTTTTGTTTTATTTATATTCGGAAAGGTATTTTTAACGAAATAGAGCCACTATTAAAGAATGGAAAAAAGTATGTCAAATGCGTCTGTTCGCCAAAATATAAAGAAAACCGCGGCTTCGGGGATGCCTCCGGCTTCGGGCGAAGGCATGTCTGTTTTTATGTGGTTATCACGTTTTTTCAGTGTATTATGCTTTTTTTTGATGATTTCCCTGGTTACTTTGGCTCTTTCGTTGATTCATATCACTAAAGAGGCGGAAGTTAACTCTGTTTTGGTGACGGCTCCGACGTATTCGGAAAATTTGGCTTATTTCGAACCGTTGCATCCGGATATGCCCGCTATGGATATTTTAGCGGAAATGTTTGTGCGTCAATATGTGACGACCAGAAATAATGTTTGGCGCAATGCACCGGAAATGCGTCGTATGTGGGGGCCGGGCGGTGTAATACGCCGTATGTCCGCTCCTAAGGTTTTTGATGCTTTTAAAACAAAAGAAGCCAGTCGCTATTTTCCAGATTTGAAAGTGGCGCCGAAGGTTATGATCGAAACGGATATTAAAAAGATTATTAAAGAAGGTTGGAACAGTTGGCAGATTTTTTTTGATACGCGCAAAATGGAAACTTCAATCAGCGAACCTGTAGTTGAACATTGGATCGCGACCATACAGTTCCGCTATTATTCCGGTAACGCCGTAATGATGAACCGTTTGCGTAATCCTTTGGGATTTACGGTTACGCAATATCATTTGGCCCGTCAGAAAAAATAAGAAGGGGAGAAATAAAAAAATGCAAAAAAGAACAATCGGTAAAATCGTTTCCATAATGGCTTTATGCACGATGCTAGGTGCTTGTGTCGGAGGTTCCATCTATGAACAGGAACCGGTCGGTATCGGTAAGGATATTTCGGAATTGAAACGTTCCCCTTGCGCCTGTATGCTTTTAAAACTGCCGGCCGATTTGCCGGAATGGATGTCTGTTCAGGGATGACGGGATAAAAAACGATGGCAAAGCCGGTAAAATCAAAACAACAGCTGACAGTAAAAGAACATGATGTCTCTCCTTTGCAAAAGAGCGGGGGAAAAGGAAGCGTTGGTTTGAAAAAAACAGCCGCTGAAAAAGCGCCGGGCGCAAAAACGGTCGGTGAAGAAATTTCAATCGATCAACTGCGTGAACGGCGTTATTTGTGGACGGCGCGCGCGTTCGCCATTGTTTCCGCCGTGGCTTTATGCGTTAATTTGGTTTTACTGTTGGCTATCGGTCATATGATGCCGTTGAAACGTGTCGAACCTTTTTTACTGACGTTTCAGAGCAGGGATGAACAGGTTGTTAAAATCCGTCCTTTGTCAAAGGATATGGCGGCTGAAGACATTATTTCCGAAGCGATGATCCGCCAATATGTATTATTGCGTAACACGATGGTTTCCGATGTGGAAGAAATGTCCTTTCGTTGGGGGCCGGACGGTCCTTTGCGTTGGATGTCTTCGGCGCAAGTGTATAATCAGTTTTCTAAAACGGTTAAAGACTGGCTGTCCAGGATTAAATTGGAAGGGCTGACGCGCGAAGTCAGAATTGAATCCGTTGTCAGAAATCAGAATATCTGGCTGATTTATATTGTTACGCGCGATATGTTGCCGGAAGCGGAAGAGCCCGTAATTTCGCGTTGGCGTGTGAAAATGTCAATCAAGTATTTCGCCAAAGATCAAAAAGAAGTGAAGTATATCGATCGTTTGAAAAATCCATTGGGATTTGCTGTTGATGGATATGCTATTGAAAGTGCTAACGATTAAAGAAGGTGCCTCGTGAAAAGAAATTTTAAAATTCGCCTTTTTGCTTTTGTTTCGTTGTCGTTATGTTTTTTAACGCAGACAGCTGCAGCACAACAATCGGCTGCGCGTGAATCGATGGACGCGGCGATTGAACAGTCAAACGGGCAGTATTCTGAAATCGATATGCCGTTTTGGTCCTTGGGCATGCAGCAGAAAGCATGGAATAAACCGATGGAACATTTAGGGGAAGGCCAGTCTAAACCGGGGTATTCCAGATATCATTGGACTCCGGATTTGGTTTTGCCTCTGCGTATCAGAGAAGGTATGCACACTTTGATCAATTTTCCGTCTTGGGAATTGATTGAAAACGTTTATTTGGGAAATGAAAGTGCTTTCGGTGCTCAAAAAGTCGCTCCGAACGCGCTGATGGTTTTCGCGGCCAGCATCGATTTGGTCGGTATGGATACGAATATGATTGTATTCGGTCGTTCCGGAAACAGATATGTTTTTTATCTCAGAAGCGAAACGTTTAACACCGACAGAATTACAAACTCCGTTGTTGATATCGTGATCAACGATACAAAATTTGTTCCGGATGATTCCGGTCAGACGCCGTTCGCTTCCGGGGCGGTCGGATCCGGCGCTTCTTTCGGCGGTGGTGGATCTTTCGGTGCAAATATACAAGGCGGTAAAAAGAAAACGACAAAAAACGGAACGGAAGATTGGTTGGCGGATATTGAGGTCGATCCGGAAAAGCTGCGTTTTGATATTGACGTTTTTATTCCTAATCCCGCCGATATGGAAATTGCTCCGGAACGTGTTTGGCGTGATGAAATCTTTACGTATATTGATTTCGGTCCTAAAGCATTGACAATGACCGAACGGCCGATCGTTAATTTGTTGTCTCAGGGATCCGAGGTGCCTATCGGTTTCAGAACACGCGGACCGAATGGTCGATTGATGGTTGTTGAAGGAATCGGCGATTTGGTTTTGCGCAACGGAAAGCGTATTTTATGCCTGAAAATCAGAAAAGATCCGAGCTTCGGCACGGAATGGGTGGAATATGAAAAATCCGTTCAGCCCGAATGGGCTCCGGGGCCGATGATTACGACCGGCGGATATAATTCGTCTGCGGCAAATTCCGTTTCATCGGCTAACGCAAATATGCAGCCGGCGGCAAATGCCATGATGTTGCAGGCCGGAGCAAACGGAATGCTTTCGGCCAATCAGATCGCCCGGTTTTCGCAACAAGGGCAGGGAGCAACGCGTCCTATGCAGCGTTATCGCAGTGCGCCTGCGGAAACGATAGCCGTTGAATTGGGCTCCGCCGCTGAAATTGCGCCGTTGGAACAAAAGTGGGATAATATTTCACGCAAAAATAAAGACTTGCTAGGCTCTTTCGAACCGTATTATTCCGTTGATGC